>JASHXQ010000159.1 GCA_030043455.1 Nitrososphaerales archaeon
CTCAATTTTTCGTCGCTGAGAGATCTCATAATTCTGGCAGTACTTGCAGAGCCAAGAGCAACCACTCGTGGCAACGGAAAATATTCGCGTCCCAGGCCGGTAGTGAGTCACAGGTTTTTTCTCGATCGGATCAATATGTCCTGTGAATAATTTCCCGTACGCCAAGAGCTGCAATCTACCGGAAAGGTTTTGACGTATACCGCAGAGACCGATCTGGCCCTCGCCCAGCTGGCAGTTTCTCGCACAGGCAGTGCATTTAATTCTGCCACCCTGCTGCAAGGTGTAGAGCTCAGCTTCTTTCATTGCCCATGCCGCCCCAAACTAGCACCGTAGGCGCTTCCCGCAAATAAGGCTTTTAGCCTGAAGGAAGTGCTCAAACACAATACTTTGGCAACTGCTTCTCACGCCATTCCGACGATGACCGGGGACGAGGTTGTCCAAAAATTGGATCCTCTTTATCCGAATATCAAAACGCCGCTGTCGCATGCCAATGTATTTCAGCTCCTGATCGCCACGGTTCTCTCTGCGCAGACCACGGATGAATCGGTGAATCGAGTCACCCCGGAACTTTTCGCCAAATATCCAACGTCAGGGGATATGGCTAGAGCTCCCATCCGTGCGCTAGAGAAGATCCTAAAGCCAACCGGATTTTTCCACGTAAAGTCGCGCAGGGTCAAGGAAATTTCAAAAAAGTTGGAGCAAAAATTCGGTGGCAAAGTTCCTCAGACAATGGAGACGTTGTTACAGCTCCCCGGGGTGGGTCGAAAGACTGCCAATATCGTGTTGAGCGCAGGGTATGATCGGATCGAGGGCATCGCGGTGGATACTCATGTTTTCCGCCTTTCAAGGCGAATAGGACTGACAGAACAGAGCACCCCTGAAAAGGTGGAGCAGGATTTGATGAGGATCACCCCAAAGTCTGAGTGGCCCCGATTGACCCTAGTGCTGATCCTTCATGGCAGAAACATTTGCTTTGCGAGGGGCCCACAGTGCGACAAGTGCGTTCTTTCGAGTCGTTGCCTCTATTATGCCACAGTGTACGAAAAGAAAAAGACAAACAGATGAAGAGGAAGCCGTCAGAAACCGAGATAAAATTCCTGGAAGCTAATTACATAGCAAGGATTGCGACAGTATCGAAGAATTCCAAACCCCATATTGCTCCCATTTACTTTTCAAACGATGATGACTCTGTTTACTTTACTACTGCGACTACCACAAGTAAATTCCGTGACATTTCTGAAAATCCTGCTGTGAGCCTCGTGGTGGACGTCTTCGATGCCGATTGGCTACGCGGCACTGGAAACGGATCCGAAACTTATGAAAAAGCGATCGTGATTAGTTGGGACGCGGAGGTACACGTGTCCGGAGAATTGTACATGAAAATGTACGATGCTTTATTGAAAAAATACCCGGACTACAATGGGGCGCTCCACTGGGAGCCGGGAGAACTTCCCATCATCAGAGTAAGCATCCGGAACACGGTCTCTTGGGGTCTCTAGCACTGAATCTTTCCACAATTTATTAGTGCCGACGTTGGGGAAGTTCTTAGCGGATTGATCCCATGAAATTTGGCATTGCCCTAGAAACATTTACCCCGCCCGGGAAAACACCCACCAAGGATTCCGTAACCGAAATGGCAAAGACGGCTGAAAGTCTGGGCTTCGATTCGCTGTGGGTCTGGGACCATCTTCTTCTCGGATCCCGGAAAGTCTTTCCGGTTCTAGACTCTTTAACGACGCTCACTTACCTTTCAGCGGTTACTTCTAGAGTAAAACTTGGCACGAGTGTATTGATTATGGCACTGCGAAACCCCCTGGTGTTGGCAAAAATCCTTTCTACCACGCAAATTTTCTCGGAGGGTCGCCTGGTTCTCGGGGCGGCTTCGGGCTGGTATGAGAGGGAGTTTCGTGCTACCGGCGCTGACTTTGCCACCAGAGGAAAGAACTTTGAGGAAGAATTTCAGCTCGTAAGAAAACTGCTGAATGAGGAGGACGTCAACTTTCATGGTAAGAACATAGAACTCGAACACGCTACCATGCTGCCGAAAAGCTCCCACAGGATTCCAATGCTTATGGGTGGCTATAGCAATCGAGTCCTCCGTCGCGCGGGCAAACTGGCGGACGGGTGGATTTCCTATTATTACACTCCTGAAGATTATGCCAACTCTTGGACGCTGGTCGAAAAGGGTGCGAGCGAAGCCGATCGAGATCCGGAAGAATTAACTTCAGTAACTCTTGTACCCCTCGCGATCTCGAGTTCCTTCGCCGAAGGCGATCGCCTTTCCAGAGAGTTCACAACGAACTATATGGATCTACCCAAGAACACACATTGCACACCAGATTCTGCTGTTCGCGGAACACTTGCTGAGTGCCTCTCGCAAATTAAAAAATTCGAGCAGATCGGATTGGATGAGTTGGTCTTCATCCCTACATTCTACGACATTGGGCAGGTCGAAAAAGCGGGGAAGGAATTACTCCCTGCATTCGTCAAATAGATTTCCCTTGCTTCAAATTCACTGCATATAATGAACTGTCTTTGACGGGCTGCTGCGGCTGCAAAAAGGGGAAAAACGGACGCGGACGGCGTTAAAACCGGATGTACACGTCGGTGTTGTTCCCAGAGACCGTGACCGTCCCGTTAGGTTCAGTGGAATACACATAGAATTTGATAGACTGTCCGGGGCCGAGTGCACTTGGTAGAGGAGGAACGCTTCCTACACAGAGCGCGTTGGTAACACTGACCTCGAAATTTTGGACGATTTTATTGCCCGCGTTCTGAAGCATCACATAAAGGCCGTAGACATTCTCATCACAACTGTAATCGTACTTGAGGGAAATTCGTGTAAATTGGAACTTTATGTTCGCTTGATACTGCTCTTGGTCAAATTGAATTTGCCCTAAAACAAATCCAAGCACCGCGATCGCAGCAGAAACTACTACTATGATCGTAAGAACATTGGAGAGCTTCATTGCAACCATTGATTACCTAATTCTTACCTAGATTTTACCAAGCGACGAGCTTTTTTTTCGATCTGAAAAGGGTACCATCTGTTTTGGCACCGGATGGACAGTTGTTGCCGGTGTTCTATTTTTGAGATACTAAATTCTTAAATCTCATTTTTGCCTTGAGGCTCTTTACGCAGTCTCTTTGGTTATTCTAAATGCGGGACTCGAAAAAATCGCAGCTCGCGGGAATTCTGGGAGCTCTCGGAATTGCGATTCTTGCCTTTTTACTGATTTTCACGCTTAATTCTTTGCAGTGGCCGCTAGCTGCTTCTTTAGGAAGGGCGATTCAATCTCTCCCTTCCCCGGCTACCATCCCAGATGGAGTACTAGCTGTAACTGTAATTTCGAATCTTACCGTTTTTCCTGGTCCCTCTCCAAATTCCCAATATGTGTTGTCGCCCGAGGACAGTTTCCAGCGAATGGAAGATCTGAGTAGCGTCCAAATCGATCTTTACTCGGGCATTGGCACAACTCCCTTCATGAGAAATTTTACGGGGCCTTCGGGTACATGGGAGGGAGATTTGCCTCCGAACACCTATACCGTAAGATTGCTCGACTGGAGATTGGGCAATCTAACGGCCAACGTTCAAGTTACTTCGAACAAAGTTACCAAGTTGGATGTCACTCTTAACGCCACCTCTTACGCAATCCAGTCCGCTAACATCGCTGACCCCGATTTCTCGGGATATGCGGTAAGCTGGGGCCAGATCTATGCTTTGGTGGATGCCAACCAATCTGTGACCGGGCACACCCCCGTAACTTTTCTTGATACAGCTTACTCCCCCTCCACGCCGATGAGTCGCGTCGCGATTACGGGAGTCACGGCAATCTCCGTCGAAAGTTCAAATCAAGACAACGGGTCTCAATGGGTTCAGTTCACAGTAAGCACTCCTCTGGATCTTGGTGGCATAAGAGCTATGAGTATCCTCGCCCTGCGCACTTATTATTCGGTGAACACAGTTGCCATCTAACGACATAATTTTTCTCTACCTTCTAATTGGATCGAACGTCGTGGTATACATTATGTTGGCGATTGGTATCGTGAAGAGCAGGAAGAATGCCCTGCCTAAAAATCCAACTGTCGAAGATGCCTTTCGGATCCTGGAAACTTCCCTTTACAGATCATTTCCGGATATACCCCCGGGGTTTACCTGGAATGAAATCATGAACAGAATAAAATCACTAAATCTAGATCTTGACTGGTTCGAAATCGAAAGTACTTTCCGGAAGTACGAAGATTTCCGGTACGGTGGGATTGAGTACCGGAACGCCAACGTGAACGCCATCCTGAACCTTGCCGCTGAACTGCCAAGAGGGGAGAGCTCTGCTAGCATCGCTCAAGTCCAACGTTCTTGATGAAGTAGGTAAAGTAGTGATCGGCCGGCAGGACGAGACCCTGCTCCTTCTTACGACTTTGCTTGCTAGAGGTCACATTCTTCTAGAAGGCGCCCCGGGGACATCCAAAACTCTGCTCGCAAAATCCTTTGCCAAGTGTTTGGGGCTGACGTTCAAGAGAGTGCAGTTTACTCCTGACATGTTGCCTCTGGATATTGTAGGCGGTTTCATCTTCAACATGAAGACGAGAGAATTTGAGTTCAAGGAAGGCCCAGTGTTTACAAACCTCCTCCTCGCTGATGAAATCAATCGGGCAGCTCCCAAGGTGCAGAGCGCTCTTCTCGAGGCTATGCAAGAGCTTCAGGTGACCGTCGAGGGCCAAACTTCGAAGTTACCTTATCCCTTTATGGTAATCGCCACTCAGAACCCGCTGGATTTCGAGGGAGTTTATCCTCTTCCGGAAAGCGAGATGGATCGGTTCATGTTGCGGGTGGAATTTGGTTACCCGAAAAAAGATACTGAAGTACAGATCTTGAAGAGAAATCTAACCAACCTGGACATTGAGGAGGTGAAAACCGTTTTGTCACCGGGGGATCTGGAGGAATATTTCAAGCAGGTGGACTCGGTGAAGGTCTCCGATGAAATTCTAGATTATGTTTCAAGACTCGCTTTGGAGACACGCGAAGATTCCAGGATAAATTTGGGGGCAAGTCCGAGGGCGGTTGTCCAGCTCGTACAGGTGGCGCGGGCCAACGCTTGCTTGGAGAACAGGACATACGTCATTCCCGACGACATCAAAAAGTTAGCTACATTTGCTCTGGCCCACAGGATGCGTCTCGATCGCTCTGCTGCCCTAAAAGGGATTGCCTCCGATACCACCTCGATCCTCCAGCAAGTCCTTAACGAAGTGAAGCCCCCACGGTAAAGCTCGCCCAAAGAGGACGGGACTTCCTAAAGGCTGTTCTAGCCGCAACAATACTATCCAGCATACTGGATGTTAAACTAGTTCTGGCTACGTGCCTCTCACTTTTGGTCACTGCTGGAATCTCCGAAATACTACTTGCAGCCTCGACCGCGGGACGGGTTCGGGTGGATTTGGAGAAACCTCACCTAAATTGTTTCAAGGGGGAGGAAGCTACAGAGAACCTTTCAATTCGATATCGGAGAAACAGATTCGTCCGGGTGTTGATCGGATCTGTTAAAGGTCCCGAAGGAGTGGACACGATCACAAACGACTCCAAGGAAGCCTTGAGCCTTACATTCCGACCGAAATATGCGGGCCGATTCATTGGATTACGTGCGTCGTTCGATTTCCTGGATCCGCTCGGACTTTTTCGAAAGACGATCGAGGTGGTCAGGGAAGATTTCGTAATTGATTGTTATCCCGAATCTCTTTTGAAAGAGGTCAAGCAGGCAGCCCCTATTACTCTCGCGCTTGGTGAAAGGTCTGGACGGAGCCACGGCACCGGGCAGGAATTTTATTCGATCGATGAGTACAATCCATCCATAGAGAAGAAAAACATCTACTGGAAGAAAATTGCGTCTCTCCCGGACGAAAGGCTCCTGGTAAAAGTGCGAGAAGCCAACATTCCACAGTCGATTACGATCGGTCTGATCAAGACGGTCCCCCGAGAGTCAAAGGATTTTGAATGGATGGATCTTGCATGCGAGGCGGCCGGGGACTTGGGTTCGCACATTTTTTCATTGGGGTGCGACGTGAACTTAGTCTTCTTGAAGGGAGAGAGGATCGCAAACTTCGAAACTACCGATCTCTTGGAATTTCGTCAGGGTCTGATGGAAATGTCGCTCTCTGAGGTCTGCGGAGCGGATCCGATCTCTAAAATTCTACACGAATCGGACATTTGCATAACTGGTTTCAAGGAGTTAGAGGACAAATTGCTCGCGAGGGTAATCGCAAGAAAGCCGGCGATCCTGATAAAAGACGATGAGAATCTGCCCCCGATCCTGGGGAATACGTCTTTGATCTACACCGGAAGGGAGGATGTTGGAGGGATAGTGGACCGGGTGATACGCCGATGAAAAGAGATCTAGCGAAGCTACTAGCATCGTTCTCTGTAGGTTTAGGGCTTTTCGCTATTTACTTGGTTTTCCTCAATGATTTTCTGAACGTGTCCAACCTTTCCAGCATGACAGAGATCGAGACCATTATTCTCTATACTCAGATTCTCAGGGTGGTTGTGTTGTTTTTGATCGGCTTGAGATATCAAATTCCACCCATTGTGCCGATCATCGTACTGTCTATTGAGGCCCTTCTGATTCCACCCCTGCTGGTCCTGATTATCTGGACAGGGGACTCGGCTTACTACACGGCCTTCATGGGTGTGCTTCTTACGGCGTGGTTTGGAGCAGAGGCCCTTGTTGTAGAGCCTTATGCAATTTACAGATTTGCGGTGACGCTGTTCAAAGAGGCCACGGTCACTGGAGGTCTAACATTGGGAGCTCTCGAGCTGGTATCGGTACTTTTTCTATCCACGTTTTTGTCAGGATTGACCCAACCCGTACAAGGTCTATCGGGATTGGGAATGCAAATTATCTCGCAGATCAGGGCCGACCTTCAGGGAGGAGGAGTCCCCAATCCCCAGCAGGATCCACTTAGTTCTGCCGGACTGATTCTCTTTTTCTTGGGAATTGTCTGCTACACTACTTTTGGGAGCTATTCTATCAGATCGAAATTGAGCTTGTCCTGGATGCTCGTTGTGCTCTTTGTAGGTGTAATCTTGACGTTCGCTTGGATCGGGCTGGCAGCCCAGAGTGTGCCGGATATTCTAGAAGTCATATCCGTACCTTCCTTTGTTTTAATCGCGCTAATCTGGGGGACTTCGCGTGGCGAGTAGAAATCGTGCGTTTTGCTGGATTTTTATGGCGATCCTATTTTTGGCACTTTTTCTGGGAAATTTTCTTCCCGGATCTAGGGCGCAAACCCCCTCGGTCCTTATATCGGGGGCTCCCACTTTCATTGATATCGGGCTGGATCCTTCAACGCTCGCCCCCATACAGCAAGGCGTCCCCATTTTCACGATAAATGACAGTCTATGGATTTACTCGT
>JASHXQ010000160.1 GCA_030043455.1 Nitrososphaerales archaeon
TATATAATCAAAAGATAACTTTGTGTCTTTATAATGCCGCAGACTACAACTCAATCCAAATACACCACCGTCTCAATCCCGATCACTTTGCATGACAGAATTGAGAAAATGATTATCAAAAAGAGTGGGTTCAAGTCCGTGTCCGACTACGTTACCTATGTCCTGAGAGAAGTTGTGGCAATGCACGAGACCAAAGACGTGCCCGAACCATTCACGAGCACCGATGTAGAAGAAATCAAAGCAAGGCTCAAAGCTCTAGGCTATCTGTGAGGGAATAAAGGTGGAGATTTGATTTGTCGCTATCACCACATGGCGGAAGACTTGTCTCCGTAAGTACGTTCACCAATTCGCCGGAGAAATCCAAGGATCTGGGAGAGAACTCTACTGTAAAGGTGACTCAAGAGACTATGGTGCAGATGTTTAACATCTCAACAGGTGTGCTTAGTCCTCTAACTGGGTTCATGGGCAAGGCGGACTTTGAAAATGTAATCGACAACATGAGGCTGGCGGACGATACTCCTTGGACAATTCCTGTTCTACTCCATGTGCCTGAAACTTTCAACGCTGGCGGAGGCGATGAAATCACCCTCGTCGATGAGACTGGAAATGCCGTTGGATTGCTCAACTTTGAGGAGCTCTACACTATCTCCAGGAAAGAGCACGCAAAGAAGGTTTTTGGGACGGAAGAAGAAGCTCACCCTGGAGTTGCAAAGATTTACGCGTCTTCCGATCGGGTGGTTGCCGGCAAACTAAGGTCTGTTTCGAAATTTGACAAGGGCCCCTTCGAGAACTATACTTTGACCCCTAAAGAAACGCGAGTTCTATTCAAAGAAAAAGGCTGGAAGGATATCATCGCCTTCCAAACCAGGAACGCCCCCCACATCGGTCACGAGTACGTGCAGAAGACCGGTCTCGCGTTCGCCGATGGAATTTTCATCAATCCAGTTCTGGGGAAGAAGAAAAGTGGAGATTTTACGGACGAAGTGATCTTAGCAGCTTACCAGGCACTTGTGAAAAATTACTACCCTAAGAATTCGGCGGTGTTGAGCGTACTCCACTACGAAATGCAGTATGGGGGTCCCAAAGAAGCAATCATGCATGCCATTATGCGCAAGAACTTTGGCTGTACGCATATTGCGATCGGAAGGGATCACGCCGGAGTCGGAAACTACTATGGGCCGTATGCCGCGCACGAGATTTTCAAAGAATTTCCCGATCTCGGGATCCAAGCGGTATTTTTCCGCGAATTCTTTTACTGCACTAAATGCGCCGGAATTGCCAACGAGAAGATCTGTCCCCACCAAGAGTCTGACAGGCTGACCTTCAGCGGGACCAAACTTCGAAAGATGTTCCAGGCTGGCGAGACTCCTCCCAAGGAGTTCATGCGCCCCGAAGTATCCGAGGTAATTCTCCGGTCAAAACAACCCTTCGTGGAATGAGAATCTCCTCAAAAGAGATCAATCATATCATGAGCAATGCGAACGACCGAGTTGCTATAATCGGACTGGACTCTGTCCCTCCAGAGATGATGTTCGACAAACTACTAGACAAGCTGCCAAACATAAAGCGGATGTACGACCGCGGCATGCACGGCAATTTGGAAACTTGCCATCCTCCGATAACGGTCCCAGCATGGATGGTCATGATGACTGGGAAAAATCCGGGAAAACTCGGAATCTACGGCTTCAGACATCGCCGAGGGTTTTCTTATGCTGACGGATATATTGTGAATTCCACAACCGTCAAAGAGGATACGGTTTGGCAGATCCTTTCGAGGGAAGGCAAGAAGTCCATCGTTCTAGGGGTTCCTCCCGGTTACCCGCCGAAACAGCTTGAAGACGTTGAGATCATATCTTGCTTCATCACTCCCGGGCCCGACAAACAGTTTACCAATCCTCCAGAACTTAAACCAGAGATTCTTTCAGCGGCGGGTGGAAAGTACATCTTCGATGTAACCTTCCGTACCGAGGACCGCGAGGCGATCCGAAAAGAGCTTTTCGAAATGACTGAGAAGCGCTTCGACGTTGCCGAATATCTCGTCAAGTCCAAGCCGTGGGACTTTTTCATCATGCACGAGATCGGCTTTGACCGACTGCACCATGCTTTCTGGAAGTTTTTTGATCCGAAGCACCCCAAATATGTCAAGGGAAACCAGTACGAACACCTCGACGAGGACTACTACAAAATGGTGGACCGGAGAATCGGCCGGCTTGTAGAGCTGTTTGGCAACGACACAGTAACTTTCATCGTGTCGGACCACGGTTCGAAGGGAATGATTGGGGCGTTTTGCGTTAATCAGTGGTTAGAACAGCAGGGGTACATTACTTTCAAGACCAAACCCACGAAGATGACCGACATCGACAAATCCGAAATCGACTGGAGCAGGACCAAAGCGTGGGGATGGGGTGGTTACTACGCTCGGATCTTTTTCAACGTGAAAGGCCGGGAGCCGACTGGGGTCGTCGAAATGGAAAATCTCGAGAAGGAGAAGAAGGAGCTCACTTCGAAAATTATGGCGATTAGGGATAACAATGGAAAACCAATGAAAAATTCAGTGCTCGAGCCAGACAAACTGTATGGCAGAGCAGTCGGGGACAAGCCGGATCTCATGGTCTACTTTGACGACCTTAACTGGAGATCCGCTGGAACGGTGGGACACGACTCTCTTTATCTTTTCGAGAATGACACGGGGCCGGACGACTCTGTGCACTCCATGATGGGTATCTTCCTTATGTACAATCCAAAGAAAAACATGAACTCCAAGAGTTTGAAAGGTGCGAAGGTGGAAGACGTGGCACCCACAATTCTGACCATGTACGGAGCCGACCACATTGATGGCATGGATGGTCGCGTTTTGCCGGAGGTGCTGGCAGAAGCATGACCACCAATGTCGCTGTGAGCGAACACCCTCGAAAACAGCTAAAACCTGAGGGGTTCACAATCTGGATGACGGGACTCCCGGGCTCCGGCAAGTCCACTCTCGCTGGCGTGCTGAAGGAGCAATTTGAAGGAAAATATGGCCGATACGTGGAGATCCTTGATGGCGATGAGGTTAGGAAGGGATTGTCGAGAGATCTTGGACTCTCTAGAGAGGATCGTGAAGAGCACGCGCGCCGTGTATCGTACCTTGCCAAGGTGCTGTCCAGAAACGGAGTAATCTCCATCGTTGCTCTAATTTCTCCGTACAA
>JASHXQ010000161.1 GCA_030043455.1 Nitrososphaerales archaeon
CGTGAACATTATGGCGGCGAGTCTTCTTCGCTCGTTACTGTCATTCTGTCTCTTGGACACTTTGCTCAGCAGGCTCGCTTAATGGAACTCGATTATTCATGTTAAAGTTAAGCATTATCCAGATGCTCCTGGACAAGTTGATGAAGTGAATCTGCAACCAATCTCGGTTCAGAAAATAAAGCCCGATCTTAAGCAGAATTGCAACGAGGAGGACAAGTTCAACGCCGAGAAGGAAGGTGGGGAGCGAGACGGCTATAGAACGAGCTTTAGTCCATTACGCGCCCCTCACTGAAATTGATGAAATCAGTCTTCGAAAAATTCTCGCAGTAGCCCAGTCGTTTATTCATTTGGAGGTGGGGCAGAGGTGCTGAAATCTCTCTTCCACAGGTGCGGCAGCGATATTTCATTGCAGACAACATTTCTCAAGAGCAGGCAGTATAAAACTGGTTTAGCTTCAGTTCGGACACATATCCTCCCACGATACCACTCGACCAATAAACTTCCGGAATCGGCAGAGTCATAAAGAACCATGCTGACCAATTACTTTCGTCCACTTTATGCCTGCTCGGAGTCTGAAAGTGGTAGAGCGGCTTTCGCGGATGGAAGAACGCATGATAGATTATTGCGACGAGCTTACCGAGCTCAATCACTCTGTCAAAGAGATTTCTGATACACAGAGAGAGTCTCGTCACGAGCTTCGGCGAAGGAGACTTAATCAGGACCTGCAGAATCTCTGGATTGAGTACTCTGCTCTAGTTTACCTGACGAATCGTCTCCGCAACGAGCTTGCAATTGACAGTTAAAAGTCGTTAGCTAACACGGAAGCAGGCAAATCCGTCAAACCCTATTCAGGACGAAGCAAAGTAGATCTGCGACGTCGAGCCGGAGGTATATGTCCAAGCCGCAAAGCAATTGGCCCCATTGCTCGAAAGAGCGAATAGTGTCACGTCCTGATTCCCCGCCGCGACTCCCACGGAATTACCGCTGATATCGATGGGGCTGCTCCAGGAGCTTCCGCTGTTTCCGCTGTCCGAGACGTAGGCGTTCCACACCGAGGACCCCTTTGCAATCTCCTGTCCCCACAGTACGAACACGTTCACTCCGTCTGAGGAAGTAACATGCCCGTAAGAACTGGTCCCCGTCATTCCGCTATTCACTTCCACCGGGGCGCTCCACGCTGGATTCTCCGTATTCACGTTGATCGCTGATGTCAAGTACACCCCTTGATTATTCAGTGAGTGAAACGTTGTGAAGGAGTTGTTCGCGTATCCCACATTCTCGGGCTCCCAAGAGTTCTTCACTGCTCCGCTGATAGTTTGCATTGGTCCCCAGGTAACTCCACCATCCGTGCTGACCCTGCCGTAATCTTGGTAACCGGCTCCGGTCGTGGCATTTGCCTCCCAAGTCACATAGACGAGATTGCCCCAGCCCGCAACCCACGGTTCACGTGCGTAGTTTGTGGATCCACTGATCCTGGTATAGTTGTACAGCGCCATGTAGCTCGACCAATTGGCACCGGCGTTGTGGCTGTACACAAAGTTGGACTGATCCATCATCACGTACACGTTGGAACTCGTCGTCGCTACAATCTCTGCCTCGCCGTTGGTCGAGAGGGGGTAAATATCGCTAGGCGATCCCCATGTTCGCCCATTATTTGTGGAAGAAGCAACGTAAATCGCTCCGGGCGAAGCGTAGCTCAACTTGGCTGAAAACCAGGTGACATACACATCGGAACCGTAGGCAGCAATCGCAGGAGTATTCTGTTCGTTTGTGGCGTTGTGACTCAGCTGGGTAGTCACGAAAGTCGCACCATTGTTGGTACTGGCAGCTACAAAAATCTGTAGAATGTTGGATCCATTTGCCTGCTTGACACTCTGTGCCCAGGCAACATAGACATCACCAGAATTCACCGACTGGTACTCCGTGAACATTACGGGGAACTGGGCGGTACCTCCCTTGGGACTCAACCTCATAGCGGGGCTGGAAGTTGGTGGATTCCAAGTAGTGCCCCCGTTGCTGCTTGCCCTAAACAAGATCCCCTTGCTCGCCTCGGTCCAAGCAACGTAGACATTCTGACCATTGTTGGAGACAGTAGGTTCTTGAGCGTTGTTAGCGTCGTTGCTCAAGTTAATGGCGGCAGCGAATTTTGGAACGGAGGCTGCCGTAGATCTGACAAAAATGACAGGGATCATGCTTGAAGCAAAAATCAAAGTTATAGCAAAACAAGATGCTAAGATGATGCCCTTTCTGGAAGTGAGGGATCTTTCCTCTGACATAGGGATGAGAACTGGCTTTTCCAGAACTTACACTACCTATTTATCTTCAGTGAGGACTTGCTATGATCGAAAATGAAAAAATGATTGTGAGTCCTACATTTTTCTTAACATAACCGGCATCTGCTTCCGATAAAACGGAAACAGCGAGTACTAATTTGCCTATTTTGGAGGGAACAGTGCCTAGGCTGCTGGAGTAAAACTCTTGACAGATGCTTTCGTTTGGCCTCAGAAACCCAACACTCATACTACGGACTCGCGTACATCTATGTTCACAGATGAAAAAACGAGATCGGGACGTACCTGGCGACACGATGCCTGCGGTTATCGGAGCGATTCAATCACTTTCTTGAAGTTCTCCATTTCCGTATCAAAGCTTGATCCTAACTGCCGCTCGAATTCCTCTTGCGTCATGCTTTCTGGCCTTATGAAAAGCCACGAGATCGTTGAGCCTCTTTCGTTGGGAGTGACACGGCAAAAAACAGTCCAATTTCCTCCTCTGCTGACAAAATCATGGTCGAAAATTCCAAATTCTCTATTGGGTCTCAATCTGATCTTTGCTTTTCCGAAAGGTGATTCTGCATCCCACCAATCGCCTTCTGCCTTTCTAATGTTCCTTTGAACACCGCCGTACTCCCAGTTTTTCACGTCGACAAAAAAGTCGAAAGCCTTGCATGGGTCTATGTCCGCTACAAACGTTTTTGCGACGACGGAACGGGGTTCTTTTGTCATATTTTT
>JASHXQ010000162.1 GCA_030043455.1 Nitrososphaerales archaeon
CCGCGTTCTCCAGTGCGACGCTTTATGCGGCTGCCCTCGGGCTCCTTGCATATCTGGGTTTCAATGCATCCGCATACATTGCGGGAGAGGTCAAACAAAACCGAAAGTCGCAAGTTACTGCGCAACTGGTCGGTAGTGTGATTTTTGCAGTGGTTACTACCATCCTCATCGCCGTGGAGTATTTTGGGGAAGGGCCCAAGTTCGTCAACTCCATGGCTGCGATGTGGGACAACGGTTTTGGTAACTATCCGTATCTGGGTGGAGTCCCACCTCTGGCTTCCGCCCTCTCTTTGTACTGGACACGTAATGCCGCCCTAGTCTCAATCTTTAACCTCGGCTTCGGTCTCACAGCTGAAATGATGAACATCTCGATACTTTTCATGCTAAGTAGAAACTTGTTTGCGTGGTCCTTCGATCGAGTCGCACCGGCCGCTTTCGCGGACATCAACTCTAGGACTCGGACTCCGATTTACGCTGTCTTGGCGATGACCGTGGTGGCAATAATCTACAATGCCATTTTTGTCTTCGATACGGGAATTCTCTCGGGGCTCTATAGCTACGGAACTGCTGGAGAATTTACAGTGTTTTTGATCGTGTCTTTGGCGGCAATCGCCTACCCCTACAGGAAGAAGGATGTCTTCGACAGCTCAGAATCAATTGCCCGGAAGAAGATTGGTGGAGTGCCTCTGATCTCCATACTAGGTGGTATCAGTTTCATCGTTAGTATTGTAACCATCTATGCGATCCTCCTGCCCGAGATCGGCGGCTCATCCTTCTTCAGCAACTTCTTCTACGGCATTCCCTTCACTTTCATCATCGGAGCAGTGATTTACTTCATCGCGTGGGGCGCCAGAAAGAGCCAGGGGATCGATCTCAGCTTACTCCAGAGGGAAATTCCTCCGGAGTAAACGTGTCAGGCGTCAATAAAACCCAGTTGGATCCCGCCCAACTTGGAGCTGGGTATCCAAGCGACCTTTCTTTGTCCGTCGATCCACTGCTGCACGTCGACTAACCCGTAACGACTTTGAGTTTCAGAGAAAGATCCAGTTCCAATCAGAAACGAGCAAGGAGAATCTCCGAACTGCTCTAATCTTTTTACCAACCAAGAATTTTCTTCTTCCGGAGAGACGAGTACTACGGGAGAATTTTCAAATTCAATCATCGTTGCTTTCTTGTAAAAACCCTCTTGGTTTTCTGATCGGGAAGCAGCGTTCCAGCCGTACACTTTCTGGAAAAGTCTAATCGCGGCATCGAGATTCTTAACAGCAATGATCACACGGGTCACTCCGACCAGTTCAGTTGAGGTCACGCTCTGTGAGGGCTTTACACGGTAACTTCTTGGTGTCTTGTCTTTAATCAGAAACGGCAGCGTTGCACCGGGCTCCGCATCTCCAAGGAAGGAAAGCTGCCACTCCACGAGTACGCCATCAGGACGCCGACGCTCGTAATCCCCGGGGCCGTCAACGTGGATTCCAAGTTGCCTTATTCGCTCCGTTTCCGCTGCTAGATCTTCTTCTTCAACTGCCCAAGCACACGGCCCACCGTTCTCGGCGATCTGTTTGCCCCACGTATGTGCTGGTTGCCCCGGGTTTAGAACAGAGATAAGCTCGATGTAAGAACCATCGTTGAACCCGAGAATCGACATGTGCGTCACTCCATTGGAGTGTACTCCACCATACTCTGTTGTCAAGCCAACATTTTCAAAGACCCCTTGAAGGAATCCGAGGTCCGACCAAGCTATAGAAACGTGATCGATTTTCAATCTCGATCCCCAGGAAGTAAGTCATATTGGAGTTAATTATACGAGGGTAGCACTTCAGTACTAAATTTCTTCAGCTGCGCGATCTGGTCCCACGCGACGAATCGGATGTTAAAGTCCTGCACTCCAGCGGCCACATAGGCTTCAATTTTCTTTGTCACATCTCCTCGATTTCCGAAAGCCACCCAGAGATCCAGAATACCGGAAGGATCTTCCCTGTAATATTTCTGTAAAAAGTCCGCAGATTCCTCTTTGGCCTTGGTCTTGTTTTCATCCATGTTCACATTGTAGTATAGAGACGCCTTGAACTCGTTAGTCGGCTTGTGGTACTTCGTCACATATCCGAGCACTTTCCCGAGATCTTCCCTGAACTCTTCGGGACTGACCATCGTTGTCATCCACCCATCAGCGTACTTCCCCACCCGGTCGAAATTTGCTTCGATCTTTCCCGGCGGGCCTTGAAGTTCCCCAGTAGAACGCGGATTCGAAGCTATCCAGATAGGACACGGATTTTGCTTGGGTTTCGGCAGCACGGTCACGTCCTTGAACTTGAAGATCTTACCGTTGTAAGCGACATCGTCCTCCGTCCAGATCTTCCGGAGGATTTCCATGCTCTCCTCCATCCGCTCCACCTTTTCTTTCGGTGAGATGCCAAAAGCATCGAATTCGTTCCGGTAGATCGGACCGTGCTGGGTGGGAGTACCCTGACACACCACCAGGATCGTCCTCCCTCCCGAAAGCTGATCGAGAGTCGCCCACTGGTATCCCAATAGGATTGGATGGCGGAGAGGAAAACTGGCGAAGCAGGAAGTTCCGAGTTTCAACCTTTCCGTAGCTCCCGCGACCGCAGAAAGTACGGAGATCGAATCCAGACGGGGCTTTGCGAGAATGCTGTCGCCCGCCCACACTCCGTCGTACCCATATTCTTCAGTAAGCTTGGAGAGCTCGATAACATCCTTCCTCGGATCAGAACCAGAAAACAGAACACCACGCGTCGGGAGAACTATTCCAAAGGTGATCTTACCAGCCAATTTCTTTATCCCAGAACAAATGGGCGTTGGCTGAACTTCTTTTCTACTTTTCCTTAGTATATTGCAGTCTTGATCGCCCAAGATTGTACATAATTCGAAAAGAATGGCAAAACTAGGTCTTCCCGTCTAGAGACTTGTTAGAATGATGTACGACCCAATTACTAGGAATACGAGCAAAGAAAGCTGTTTCAGCTTTTTCGGAGACAGATATCTCTTGAGCCGGCTCCCAAGGATAGTCTCGACGGCGGAAGCCCCTACCAGAGCTACAACTGCTCCAAGGAATACCAAGAGAGCGTTGGAAAAACGGGCGATGTAGACGATCGTCAAGACCTCTGTCGCGTCTCCCGCGAGATCGAGGAGGACTAGCATCGAAACAGCGCCCAGAAAAACGGACCAGATCGTATTTTTCTTGGTCTTCTCCAGAAGTCTCTTCTCTTCGCTTTCCTCCTTGCCGGTGCTAAAGTACTGCCACAGAGCAAATGCGATCATTATTACGCCTCCGACCAACCGGATCCAGAGAACCGGGACGACTGCAACCAAAAAGTAGCCCACTGTCACGATGATTGCGCTTGTGATCGTAAAGGCAATAGCCCCGGCGGCGAAGGCGATTCGAGGTTTGATTCGGGTGGCCAGTGCGAGCAAAAGCAGCGCGTCTTTGTCTGTAAGTTCTGCAATGAAAATAGTCCCGACGATCGTGAAGAAAGAGACCGCAACGGCGCTAATGTCGAATGCCAATCGAATTGACCTAATTGAAAGTTCGGGGCATAATGAGCTTTCAGTCAGTTTGGAAAAATTAGCAAGTCGGTTGAATTTCTCGTATCACGAAAAAATTCTTTTAAAAATCTGGACCTAGGGGTAGGTTCCCAGATTTTCCAGGGGCAAGCAAGACAACGTGACTGAAGACATGTTCTACAGAAGGACGAGATCGATCCTAGATTTTTTCTACCTCCCCAAAAACGCGTGGATCCTCACGTCTACTTCCGCGCTCTGGACGGTGGGAAGCTCAATGGCGAATCCCTATCAGACCCTCTACTTCTCGACACTGGGAGCCAGTCCGATAATGATTGGATTGCTCGTGGCATACGGAACCGGCGTGACGATCTTTGCTACTTTGGTGGGAGGATATCTCGCAGACGCCCTAGGGAGAAAGCTCGTGGTGATTGTGTTTAGCTGGGTATCCGTGCTCTCTGCGTTCGTCTATTTTCTCATCAACTCTGCTTCGCTGATCATTCTGCCCCTGACGATTGCTTCGGTCGCGTCGCTCTACACTCCAGCTTTTAATTCGATCATGATGGACTCGATTAATCCCCAAGACCGGGTACGAGGCTTTTCGGTTTTCAACGCGGTCAATACCTTTCCCTCAGTGTTCGCTCCCACCTTCGGGGGCATCCTGATGACCTTCTTGGGAATCCACCAGGGGATCCGTTTTGCGTATTTGGGTTCAGCACTGTTCGGAGTAGTGGCGGTCACAATCCGTACTAGACGACTGCAGGAAACCTACATCGTCAACAGGGAAGATGGGGCCACTCGCTCTCCTTGGTTTTACATCAAAAGTTCTTTCGTCGAGGGGATAGCCTCGGTAAGGAAATCAGCCCCGGTAGTCAAGAAACTGCTCGTATACGTCACCCTCGCCGGAATCGGGACGGGTCTAACCTCTCCTTACATCTCCATCTACGTAGTGGATGTGTTGAAGATTTCACCGTTCG
>JASHXQ010000163.1 GCA_030043455.1 Nitrososphaerales archaeon
CTTCGAAGAAGATTCTCGAGGGCGCCCTAAAGTTTTCGGGACAGAGGTGCGATGCCATCAGCAGGGTACTGCCCTTTGAAAAAATCCACGATGCATTTGTAGAGCAGCTCATGAAGGATCTACCCGGCTGGAAACTTGGAGATCCACGCAAAGAGGGTATTACGATGGGACCTCTGATCAATGAAGAAGCGGCAGAAAGAGTGCAGGCGCTTGTAGACGACGCTGTATCCAAGGGGGCGACGCTCCTGCAAGGAGGGACTCACCGAGGCACTTATTTCGAGCCCACCGTTCTTGGGAACGTACCGTTGGATGCCAAGATCGCGTGGGAGGAGACTTTTGGTCCGGTGGTGTCAATCATTCCCGTAAACGATCTGGATGCTGCAATCAAAATCGTGAACGAATCGCATTATGGACTGGATTCATGCATCTTCACCGAGAACTTTTACACTGCCTGGAAAGCGGCGAAGAGCTTCGAAGAGGGGTCCGTGGCGATCAACGATGCGCCTGCTCACGGAGTCGGCTACTTCCCGTTTGGAGGAAACAAAGATTCCGGGTTGGGCCGAGAAGGGGTCGGCCACAGCATCGACGAGATGACACGATTGAAGACAATCCAGTTCAATCTCGCACCTGCCGGGCTGGGGAAAGTGCGACAGAAACCCAAGATGTGATCGCGGAGCTTCTTCAACTCCGGCAGTCTGATGAATCTACCAAACGGACACCATTCGTACAATAGCTAGAGTACCGCACGCGCGTGAAATGTTGTCTAGGGGGCCCCTCTCGCAGCGTATATGCCGGGATCTGAAAGAGGTCAAGTTGCTTTGACTTTCGGCACCGGCACCTTGCTGACAATATCTTCTATGATGCTCTGCGGTTTGATGCCGCGGAGCCAGTTGTCTGCGGTCAGGATGAGACGGTGATTCAAGGCTGGCACCGCAACTGCTTTGATATCATCCGGAATCACAAAATCTCTGGCGCTGAGCCAAGCATTCGCTTTGGCTAGTTTCATTAGAGCGATCGAGCCACGGGGACTGGAACCTACTTCTACACTAGGATGGGCCCGGGTTTTCGACACAATCTCCGTGATGTATCGCTCCAGATCCCGGTCTATATGCACGAGCTCGACAGTGTTTTGCATTTCCAGTAGTTCTGATCTTTCTACGATCTTTTCCAGCGTGTAATCGTCGGTGCGCCTTTCCGATCGTCTTTCGAGGATGATCGATTCTTCCTCGGGTGAAGGGTAACCTATGCTCGTCTTGATGAGGAAGCGATCCAGCTGAGCTTCGGGAAGGGGGTATGTCCCTTCGTACTCAATTGGATTTTGCGTCGCGAACACGATGAATGGTTGCTCGAGTTTCAGCGTATCATTCTCGATCGTTACCTGTCGTTCTTGCATCGCTTCCAAAAGAGCGGACTGCGTCCGAGGCGGGGCTCGGTTGATCTCGTCCGCGAGCAGGATGTTGCAAAACACCGGACCCCTTCTTAGCTCAAAGATCGAGGTCGCACGATTGAACACGTAGCTGCCCGTGACATCTGCCGGGAGCAGGTCGGAAGTAAATTGGATCCGCTTGAAGTTGCAACCGAGAGACTGGGCGAACGATCTCGCAGTGAGTGTCTTTGCCAGTCCTGGCAAATCCTCAAAGAGGACGTGCCCATTGCTTAGTATTGCGAGCAAGATCAACCTGAGGACATCTTTCTTGCCCACAATTGCTTCTCCGACGGAGTCGAGGAGTTTCAAAGCCGGCTCCTGTCCAATTTTGCCGTTACTCAAAATGGAAATCACACTTTGCAGAGAGAAAAATGACTGAGGCTATTGCTCTGATTCGAGCTTCTGAATGATCCGTTCCAGACTGCTTACATAAGCTTCTCTTTCCTGACGGGATGCCCTTGCTGTCGGTTTGTCTTTCTCGAATGGACCGATGTACTGCCAGACAACTCTTTGAAGATCAGCCTGAAATGCCCGATCTTGGGCGAGATCCGTTCTCTTTCCATCCTCCACCAGATTACGGATGGTGTAGGCAATTTCCCGCCGGGAATGTTCAGAACCCTTCACTGCAAACGAGACGTACACTCGCATGTTGGAAACCACATCCAACCCCTTGGGTTCCGGCGGTTCCTCGTTCAGGCGAGTACTTTCAATCTCGGGGTAACTTCTCGATGACCACACATAAGCCGAGAGCGAAATCCCTTCCAAAAGTACGCAGGCGTAAAGGAGCAATACAGGCAGGATCTGGGAATCCTGGACCACTGAGAGAACCAATGTGCCGGCTAAGAACAATACAATGAAGAACAGCGATGTACGCTTTCGCGATTTGATCTCGTTCTCGTACCTAGTCGAAATTGGGGAAGACAGCATATGCTGGAATCACATCGTTGGAGTGGGGGAATCACTTGACCGAAGAGCAGTGCTAAGCTGGGTCAGGCAATTGATTGCGAGATCAGCTTCACGTTCAGAAATTTCATGCGTACTGTAGCGAGCATCCTCGAAAATCATTGTGATCTGTGTCAGGTAAGGACTCTTGAACTTTAAGCGGTCGCTGAGAGCAGCTTCAAATTCTCGAGCGGTAAGTAATCGTCCATCGATCTTGGACCAGGCCTCGAGAAGCTCACTGATCTTCCTATAGCACTCCAATACTGTTTCCCGGTATTCCCCGCCGCCTCTCAGATCCAAGACGGTTTGTTCGAGGATAGTCGCGACTTGCTTTCTCTGGTCTTCTACGGTTCCTTCTTCGAAGCCGCCAGCAAGAGAAATGTTCCGGCGGCGCGTACTCGAAATCACAGCCAGACTGGTTCCCGCGAAGATAACGAGAATCAGGAGAATTAGAAGACTCTCGGGGATCTGCGGAAACAAGTTGGGAAAGGAGCTGTTCTGAACAGACGACTCGTTCAGCACAATGAAGGTGGTGGAGGAAAGGTTGCTGGAAGTTGTGAAGTACAAGCCACCGAAACCTCCAACATTGGGAAAGAGAGGCCCGTTCGTAGCCGAAACATTCAGGGAAGCGAAGAATGCGATGAGTACAAGAAAGGGGAAAACTATGATCGCTGCGAGCTTCATGACTACTCCAATGATGCCTCTTGAGGGTGGCTGCCTGTCAGATGATTTCTTCGAGCTCGACAAAAAGATAGGGTATTTACAAAGTAAAGAGCCCCATTAAGTTTTTTCTGAATAACACAGAGGAAAAAGGAGGAAAGAGCGGGAATTTTTGGTTCCTGCCCTAATTCCGGTACTTTTGTGGAGACCTAGTGCGAAATTG
The DNA here is from genome assembly GCA_030043455.1 of Nitrososphaerales archaeon. Next base: position 3,252 of record JASHXQ010000163.1, read on the forward strand.
GACCGGGTCCGATCGCATCCAGCAATGGAGGGCGACTCACTGAAACATGTCCAAAGTGAGCCGCGACAGCTATTGCCGAAATTACGGAGAGTGCGACCAGTCCAGCTTTGATCTTTTCGTCGATGGACATCGCGCAAAGGCTTTTCCAACTTTTAGAAAAATTTTTCGGTTTTAGCTTCAAACCGCCTAAAATATAGTGATATACTCTAAATTTTCATAATTTTTCAATTGCTTCGTTATGCATCAAATTTGATAATCACAATTTTCGCCGAAAGTGGAGAAAGCAAAAACTCGCGAACAAACACTCGGTTATAATAAATAGCGAACACCGCCCGAATGCGTTTTCACAAGCAGAAATGCGAATTCCTGCGGACAACGTCAGCGAGTTTCTAACCCGTTTGTCCCCCTTCGTGGATGAAGACGGCGCGCGCAATTTGAACAAGATCTCCGAAGAGCTCGGAATTCCGTACCAGACACTGCGCTTTCGCATGGGACGCCTAAAGGATCAGGGCATCTCCATCTCTCCCGTAGTAGAGCCCTCCCGGTTGGGTCTATCGCGGTTCCGGGTGGGGTTTGAACTTTCTTCTGATATTACGGACTATGAAGCTTTTTTTGGTGGATTGCACCAGAGCGCCGGGCTGCACTTTTACGCGAGATCCCTCTCCAGCCATGGTTTCGACTGCGAATTCATGATCCCTGCTGAAAAAGAGGCAGAGCTGGCGAAGCTGCTCAGAGCTTTCGAAGAGATGGGATTCATCGAAAAGGTCCAGGTGCGCAGGCTACTCTGGAAAGAAATTCTCGGAATGAAGACCAAGTACTATGATTATGTGAACCGGGTCTGGGACATCGACTTTTCACGTCTGGTCGCTGAGGCCTCGGATTATCGGACTTCTCCGGGATCTCGAACTTTTTCGTCTTTAGAGCGAAACAAATACGATCACATTGATCTGCAGATCGTCAAGTCGCTCCAGATCGATCCTTGGACAAAGTCGGTGGACATTTCAAAAAAGCTGAATCTCACCGATAGCGACATCTCTTACCACATGAGAAATCACGTGTTCGGTGCAAAGATGATCTCCGGATTCAAGTTTATGTGGATCGGCAGTAGCGATGCCTGGGCAAAACACTCCGTCATTCCCATGATGTACTTCTTCGAGTCTCTTTCTGATGAAACTGCAAGGCACGCAATGTCGATCTTCACGGCATGCCCGTTTACCTGGAATCACATGTTCTCTGTCGAGGGTGAGTATGTAGCTGAACTCATCATCCCCGTCTCACAAATGTCCGAAACCATCCGGTATATCGCAAATGGGCTTCGGCCACTGAAGTTAAAGCCGACGGATCTGACTTATCCAGATTGGTTCTGCTCGCAAAATTACACCATTCCGTACCTGCTCCACCGCCCCGATGCCGGATGGCAGTTTGATGCCGAAGGCAGCCTGGGACACGTCATTCAAATGATCCGGCAGCGCTCGGCTTCTTGATTGACTATTCGTCTTTCGAATAGCCTATCCCACTTCAAAAATTCGGACTCTGCAAAGACCACATAGGAAAAACACTTAGCAACGGAATTTTCCGTGTTAATGCAAAGGCGATAGTCATGGACAAACCCCCGGAGGACCTAACGAAAATTCTTGGACCCAACGAACAGGTGGAATTATACATCCCACAGAAGATCTATCACCCCAGAATCAACATTGAAGGAGTCGTGATCACGAACGAACGGATCATCTTTAGACATCCGCACGATCTGAATCTGAGAAAGGACTACACCGATTACAACTTTCAAGACGTCGCTAACGTTGTTCTGGATAAGGGGATCTTGCGCTCCACGATCAAACTCACTCTTCGACTTGGTGGAGAGGCTTTCGATATGAAGGATCTTCCCAATTCGGACGCCGAGAGGGCGTACGGGCTAATTAGGGAAAGTCTGGTGCGCTTTCAATCTCCCTTCACGGCGCCTCAGTCTGGAGTTCCGCCGATGATGTCGCAACCCCGGCCACAGGCAATGGCTTGCCCCAAGTGTGGATCCGCGGTACCGGCGGGTCAGCGGTTCTGTGGAAACTGCGGGACTCAGCTTTAGACCGCGCATTTTTCGACCTAGTTCGGATCGAAATATTTCGATCTAAGCAGACTATTGAAGAAGTGACCGAGTGATCTACATTAGGGCCAGCTGATAGCGAATGCTAAGATTGCCAATCCGCAAGTAAGTGATTGCTGAAGAACTGCGTGGTTTTTTCCCAAGCGTCTTTGGCTGCTTCGGGACGGTAGTTCTCTCTACTCTCTTCGTTGAAAAAGGCGTGGGGACATCCGGGATAAATGAGTAGTTGGGCGTCTTTGCCCAAGACTTTCAAGGAATTTTCTAGCTGACGGGCTGTCCCCACATTGACGTTCCCATCCTGATCTCCGTAAATAATCAGCAATGGAGCGGTAATTTTCTGTAGCTGTTCCTTGGTAGGAAGGCGCACTGCATAATAGATTATGCCAGCTGAAAGATCTGCAGATTCACACACCTGATTGAAGGCATGAGTACCACCGAAACAAAACCCGGTGATCCCCACCTTCGAGATATCCAGAGCCCGCAGATATACCAGAGTGCCATCCAACAATTTCTTGCTGAGTTGAGTTGATACGGCTGAAGAGAGTTTCCGGGCTTCGTCTGAGTTTTTCGGCAGAGTCCCGAGATATAGATCGGGTGCTATTGTCACGTAGCCGAGACCAGCATAGCGATCGGCCACAATTTTCGTAAAATTCCCGACGCCCATCCAGTCATGAATTAGAATTATACCGGGGGCTTTGTTGCTAGTTTTTTCCGGTTTTGACACGTAAGCGGGGAGCTTCACCTCTTGGAGGTCAATTATTACCATCGCACCCTTCAGAGGCATTTGCGCTTAGCGAAAATTTCTTCGATATTTCAGATTGTCGTGAACTGGAACCGGAATTATCTGGTTCCGATTAGAGACGTTTGAGTGTCGTTGCTCGGGCTTGAAGAGAGCGTGGCCGAGATCACCGAAAAGTGCATGAGGGCGATACCTCCCCATTCGTCGCCCCCAACGATCGTGTAGGTTCCAGTCTCGAAGGGGATAAAACCATAGGTATAACAACCACAGTTCTGTCCGCCCTGGATTTCTCTGCAACAGTAACTATTCAGCGTAACGGACGAAGTGAGGGATTCCAAGTTGTAAGTTACGTCCGTGTAGGTCTCAGTCACGTTGGCGGAGTGAGCGTACTGAGTAGAGTAACCACCCTCGACTTCAGCCTCCGAACTTTGGGGCGCGAATACGTAGAAGGGAGGAAGCGTTTGTGGAAAAGTAAACGCGGGGCAGAAAATTGGTGGGAAAAGAGAGAGGGCTTTGCCTGCGCTAGAGATATTGCTGGAGTCGTAATATCCGGGAAAGATCCCGATCCCTATGGGCCCGTTCTGACACTGTCCTACAGAGAGGTCCTGTACTCTCCAGTCGTTTTCGGAGGTAATGTTGTTTGTCACGCCACGCGTGTTGTATTCAGAAACGAAAGCCAAAATGCTGGTCCAGTCATTGGGCGTGATTTCATCAATGTCCGTAGAGTTCAGAGACAATTGCAGCATCAACCCGGTGGTGGCATTCACGTAATTCACTTGGTTCGGGGTGGAAAAAATCGTTGAGGAGCTGGTGATAGTCTGTGTGACCGGTTCGATCGCCGTGAAGTTATTCGTAACTGTCTGGGTATAAACCATCGTGGTGATGGGCGACTGGTTGAACGGCGAAAAGAGAAAATTGTACGACAGAAGAAACGTTGTACCAACTAGTAATGAAAGAAGGGAAATGACAATGACTTTGTGGTTCAGGGCCAGGGGTCTGGTGCTTCCTAGCGAGAATCCCGGGAGAGGTGGTATTTATTTGATCGTGACCCTCACAAGGCTGATCAGGGCGATGGTCTCGACCAAGTTGATTACGGTCATGTAGGGGGAAGCGGAATTTACGATCCCGACGGCAGTGGGAGCTAACTGGTATAGCTGGAACCAGAAAATGATGATGGCGAGATTTTGCAAGAGGAAAAAGACAGCGAAGAGGATCAGACCTAAGGTAAAGGGAGATCGGATCTTCCGGAAACTCGAAGAGTACAGGCTCACGAGGATTATTATCAACACTGTATTCGCGAGTGCAAAAACCGCCGCAACGTACAGCCAGACATCAGCCATTATCTATTTTCACTTTGTCTCCTGGGATTTTTTCTCTACTTTAGCCCAGATCTCCTCCAAGATTGCGTACTCGGCTTCCATATAGGGAGATATGAAATAGACCGCACCGTACGATCCCTTTTGTGACGATACGATTAGACCGTTTTGCTCTAATATTTTGATGTGATGTTGGACGGTCTTGTAATCCAGTTTCAGATCTGTCGCCAGCTTGTTTGCGTTAACGGGATTTTCCTTGAGGTAGCGGAGAATCAGGAGCCTGTTTAAGGCGCCGCGAGTACCAGCTAAGAGATAAAAGAGCAGTCTTCGGAAGGCTGGATCCCCGGGCACACTGATAGAAACCTGCGACTAACCTCAGATCGGAATCTAGGCTTGGAGGGCGGGGTATTTTTCGACTGATAATAACTATTCTGGACGTAGGCCCTTTTCCCCGGAATCTAGTTTGTACGGAGCTCCAGAATCAGAGAGAATCTTTCGTGAAATACCAGCTCAGCGCCACTTGGATCTGAAAACATGAATGCGATCTTCTCTTGAAACCACAGGTAGGTCAAAAATGCTATTTAGCCGATTACCCAAATCGAACCCAAATCCCGGGACACGATCAAAAAACTCGTCGGAATTTTTAGGTCGTTTGATCAAATCCGCAAAATATCGACATTCGAATGAGTGGGGCTTCTTAGTGAGCTTTCAAATTCGGCCGTTTGAAGAGAGGGATACCGAAGAGACCGATCTCGTCCTCAGGGCTGCGTACAGAACGTCTTTCGGCAGAAAAGATAGTCTGAAGAAGTATCTGGAGGTTGCTGCTTGTTATGCCTTAGTGGCAGTTCTGGATAGTCGCGTCGCAGGTTTTGGAGGAATCATTGACTACGGGCCCTTCTCCTACATCGGACTTATGGCTGCGAACCCCGAAGTGCAGAGGAGAGGAATCGGCAAGAGCATCCTCGATGGGCTGTTATCTTGGGCTTCGGCTCGAAGGTGCCCCACTGTTTTGCTGAGTGCAAGTGCTGCCGGCGTGCACCTCTACGAAAAGACCGGTTTCATCCGCCAGGATCGAACTGATTTGTTGGCGCGAAAGAAACCGGACCAGACTGGCAGAATCGAGGAGTCGATTCTGGTTCGCAGTCTCGAAGGGACCGATTTCGGTAATCTCGTTTCCTTCGATAGAACTTATTTTGGTGCTGAAAGGGCATCACTGCTCCAATCTTATTACGAGGACAGCCCCTCAAGATTTCTAGTAGTTGGGGATGAAAAAGCCCATATCAGTGGCTTTCTTGTTGCGCAGGAGCGAACTCTGGGTCCTTGGGTTGCAAACGATTCCAGAACAGCGGGAGCGCTACTGTCCGAAGCTTTGAAATTTGCGTTTGTCGACCCGCCCACGGTCTTCGTGTCCGGGGCGAACAAAAAGTGCCTCGATCTGTTGTCCAGCTTCGGCTTTGAACTACAGCGCAGTCTGAGTTACATGTATTTAGGAAAGGAAATCCAGAGAGCTCGGTCAACAGCTATTTTTGGAGAAGCAACCCTTGGTTTCGGATAAGGAAAAAGAGAGCGCCTAAAAATTAGGCGCGAGTGTGGGAAATCCCAAACGATGATGTAGAGGATGAAAGATCCGCCTAAGCAGATCCAATTCTGAAGATCTTAGTTCCGCAGACCGGACAGATACCCTGGGTCGCGGGCTTGCCATTCTTCATAGTAACTTTTTTCGGATCCTTGACCTCACGTTTTGCCTTGCATTTGACACAATAAGCTTCAACCATGTTGCATCGACAAACCGGAACTCTCCCCGAGTTGGTATAACAATATTACGCGTGCGACTTTTAAGGGATAAATTTTTTCCAGTTTGATTTTTCTCAATTGAAGATACCCTTTTAACTTTCAACAGATTCTGAAAACTTATGAGTACGCTCTTGGAACACCTTTCGAAAGAATTAATGCGCGAAATTGGCGTCAGATCCCGGGACATTTTCGAGCTCATCACTCCTCCGGTGGACATGTTCGAAGATGGATCGGAATTGGTTGTGGTGCTTGACATGGCGGGTTTTGAAAAAGAAAAGATCAAAACGAGGCTTTCGGAAAATTCTTTGATCGTCAGCGCGAGGCGAGAAAAGCCGGAAAGAGACGGTGTGACGTACTGGGAACAGAGACCGTTGCACGTCCACAAGAGAGTTCAACTGCCGGTGAAGATCGAAGTGGACGATGATGGGGAATCGATGGTCAAAGCTAAGTACGACAACGGCGTACTTACTGTCCGACTTCCCATAAAGGGAATTGGACGAGTTGTCGTAGAGTAAGTTTTTCGTCTTAATTACGGTTAAAGAAAGCCGAAAAAACGAGCACGCCGAGCGAGATCACGAAAGCGATCTTTCCGTCTGTTGTTCCAAGATAGAAAATCGAGATCGCTACTCCCGAGAGTCCTAGCCCTGCTAGGAACCCCAAGAAAAATCTTGATCTCCTCCTGCTCCGGTCAGTCAGAGCTTCCGAGATCTTTATTCCTGTCGGATCATAATTCTGCTCCAAGTATCCCTTTAGTAAGGGCATGACATCGATCGAGGCATCAAAAGCTACTCGAATCCTCTTCAGGAGATCCTTGAGCTCCTCGCGGTACGCTTCATCCACCAACCCCTCTTCTTCCAGCAGGTTACCCAGTATCTGGACAAACCGGAATTTAGGATCTAGTGCTAGGCAGACTCCCTCCAATATGGAGAGCATCCTCATGTAAAGGACGAGGTTCTTTGGCAGCCGAAAGGGGAATTGATAGATAGTCCGGTTGGCAATTTCGAGCAACGCCTTAACCTCCGTCTCTTCGACCTTCTGTCCGTGCATGTCAGCTAGCGCAAGTTCCACTCCTCGCCGGATAACGTACCGGTTGGCATCCGGCTGCAGCAATCCGAGCGCGATCATCATGTCCACGACTTTGCCAGAGTTGAGATCCACTAGGGCAGAGTAGAATCTCACGAGCTTCAATCGAGTATCAGGATCCAGTGTCCCGGTCATGCCAAAGTCGTACAGAATTATTTTCGTATGTTTTTCCCCATCGGGTGTTTCGTCCACACGAATGGAGATGTTTCCCGGATGAGGATCTGCGTGAAAGAGATCCTGGCTCAGGAGCATTGTAAAGAAAATCTTGGCCACCCGGCGAGCGAGTCTCTTGCGATCTACTCCAGCCTCGTCCAGGGCTTTTGCGTTACTGATTTTGATCCCTCCGACGTACTCGAGGACCAGTACACTCTCGGAGGAAAGCTCCGGATAGATGCGTGGAATAATGACATCCTTCTGAGCTTTCAGATTTTTCTTAATCTTGGAAAGGTTTTGAGCCTCTTTCTTGTAATCCATCTCATCCTTGATCGTCTCGGAGTATTGTTCGACTACAGATTGCGCAGTAACACGCAGTGATTGGTCAATGAACCGACCCACAAGAGGAATAACCCGGAAGAGGACCTTGGTATCAACTCGCATTTTTTCCCGAATATTCGGACGATTTACCTTCACAACTACGTCCTCTCCGTGATATCTCGCGCGGTATACTTGTCCGAGGCTAGCACCAGTAACCGCCGAAGGGTCGAAGAAGTCGAAGACCTCCGAAATGGGTTTTCCCAGCTCCTTCTCGAGGTTGGGCTTTACCTGTTCGAAGGGAGCCGGGGGCACTTCATCCTGGAGCTTGGCAAATTCATCGATGTAGGGCTGAGGAATAACGTCCGGTCTCACCGAGAGTAGCTGTCCCAGCTTGACGTATGCCGGACCGAGCTCTATGAACGTCTCCACTGCCTTTTTGCCGTGCCTCCTGTAGAGGTCTGGACGTACCAGCCTGCCCTGGGCTCTGCGGATTTCTCTGCGATCTCTCCGGTAGTTGTAAGCCACCGGAATGAGCTTCCAGATTACGTGATAGAACCGTTTAGTTTCCGGTTTGAGCAGCGGCATTTCTCGGAATTCTTTCTTTCAGAAGAGCAGTTTCTTCAAAACCCGAAAGAATCGGTTGAAAAACAAGAACAACCTGAAAAAGGCAAATGGATTTCCAAAGGCGAGGTTCGGAGATCCGTCAGAGTCTTCTTTCAGAGATATTTTGGGGGCCAACAACGTTGCTGTGCCCAATGCCACGATAGTTTCCGGTGAGTCTCTAATCAAATGCCCCAGAGGATTGATTCTGGGATCCACCTGATCCTTGTGAACTTCGAAATAGTCCTCGTACTCTCTCACGTGGACCCCGGTGGGACTTCTGAACTGCCGGAGACTTCCATCCGGATCCCCGAGGACAGTTTCCGAAAGATCAAAACCGTCAAGCGAGGGCAGGACTTCCTTGGATATTCGAAATGAATCTCCATCCTCGTCGAACAAGAAAAGCTCGCCGGTCTTTGACGAGGGAACTCTTGTCGTCTAATTCAAGTTATGGATGCCATCCAAAATCGATGATTACTGAAAGTGCTCGTCAATCAAGGAGAGATCTTCTTTTGAAAGTCTCCACCCGGAGGCCTCACAATTTTCTCTGATGTGTCCCGGCGAATCTGCTTTGGGAATCGCTACTACGTGATCTTCCCGAGTGAGAAAGTTCAGAGCAATCTGGGCTTTCGTTTTTCCGTACTTAGTAGCCAGCTTGTCCAGCACTTCATCCTTCCTGCGGATCACAGACCCTCGGGATAACGGCGTGTAGGCGACGATGGTGATTTTTTCTTTCTTACAATAAGGTATCACATCTTCTTCAGGGGATCTGTTAGAAAGGTTGTACTGGATC
>JASHXQ010000164.1 GCA_030043455.1 Nitrososphaerales archaeon
TTCCTCCGTCCTCTTCTGCCGGCTGAAAAAAGAATTTGATTGTGCCTGACAACTCATCTTTATGTTTGGTGAGCAACTCGGCAGCCCCTAAGAGCATGGCGACGTGGGTGTCGTGCCCGCAGGCGTGCATGATCCCTGGATTTTTGGACTTGAACGGGACATCGACTTCCTCTGTCACCGGTAGTGCATCCATGTCCGCCCTTAACCCCACAACCTTTCCCTCGTTTTCCCCCTTCAAGATCCCCAGAACTCCGAAGGTGCCTCCGATGTTCGTCTTTACTTCAATGCCTAATTGCTTTAGTCGATCCGCAACCAGCTTCGAGGTCCGCTTTTCCATGTAAGTAAGTTCGGGGTTTTCATGGAGATCTCTCCTCGTGGAAATAATCGATGGTTCCAGCTCTTTCACTTCAAATTCGAGGTCGGATGTCTGCATACTTTGGAATCAACCCGCGGATAACTCGGGACTAAAACGTATTGATGACCTGACAATGAGCGGAAAGATAGGTACAGAACAGAACTTCCAGCAAACAGAAAATGCGCTTCCTCCGTCGTACCAGCATAAGTTTCCACAGGTGGATAAAAATTCAGATCTAGATCTTGGCTTTACTAATTCGGCAAACTTTCTTAATACGACTACTCTGGGGATGGATTTCTCAATGCCAAACGTACCTAACGAGTCAGCGCAAAATCTAGATCACCCTGTGACCACGATTTCGGAATCATCAAAAGGAAAATTCAACAGGGAAATTCGATTGAACAAGAACGGCTGTCCACTATGCAATTTCGTTCAGGTGGAAGTTCAAAAAGGGAATCCTCTTCCCGTCGAGGAATGGATCTACATCACGCATCTCCGAAACGTCCACGGCATCGAACCGTAGAACACACCTTCAGAGTTCCCAGATTTTCTACTTCATCGGCTCGTCGGGTTCAAGTCCCAGGGCCGACATAATCTTGTCCGCGGTCTCCAGAACTTCCCGGCCTCGATCCGTCGTAACCATGGAAAAAAGTCCCATCTCTGAGGAGATGGCGCGTAGCAAGCCCCTCCGGATGCAGTGCCCGGTAAAGCGGCGATATTGCACACCGTCAATCTTGCAATAGTACATGATTTGTGCCGGAAGTTTGGGTTCTTCACAGTACCAGAGCAATCTGATAATGGTGTCAGACTCTGACATTTCACCGAGATCCTCAGAAGACATTTCCCCACCGACTAATCCACTAACAGAAATCTCCAGCACCAACGGAAGGCTGAAGAAATTCTATTTGTATCTGTCAATGAGCCTCGAATGAGGTAATTAGTATAACGTTGAGAACCTAGAAATCGAAAACCGGAAAATTCTCCACGGGTGGCGAAAAAGGAATGATTAAAGCTCAGCTTGAAGTCGAGGATCTCAAGAGTCTGAGTACAAGGGAATTCGTCTTGCCATCAAATCTATCCTGAAGCAATCGGAATGCGCAACTGAACGCTTCCTCTAGCATGCCCTGGATCATCCCAATTAGGAATCTGCTATCGCCATCTCCCTCAGATTCCAGTCCAATAACCGGATCCTTTAGAATGAATGTAATTTCTCCTTTGGCATTTTCTTCAAGTTTTCCGGTCCCCCAACCCGAAGCCCTCAGGATCTGAAGCACGATCTCATCCTGTTTCACGGATTTCTTTTTGCTTAGTGCTTGTCTAGCAAAAGTCCGTCCATAAGATATACCCACATCTTGAATCATCCTGTCGGATAGATTGGCGGTCTCCCGGAAGCTTTTGGACAGAGAAGTTGCTTGAACAACGACTCCTCTATCGCCCGGCATAAGGATGACCGGGAAACGAAAAGTTCCGAAAGCCTTACCCTTCAGCGGAGCAAATTCAATTGTTGAAACCATTTTGGTTTCCATCAGCTTTTCAACTAGAGTTAGCGTTTCAGAATCAGATTCCTTTTCCAACTGTAATGTCAGAGTGGCTCCAAAAGTGCCATTCGCGGCATCAGAATCGTAGGCACAATTCAAGACCTTGATCCCCCGAGATTCGAAGATAGCGAGCAACCTGACCAAAGTGCCCCGCTGAAATTTCCCCTTGATCAGGCACTCGCAATATCCTGCAGCTGAGTCTCCCGCGATAGGAAGGATGAGAGGAAGGTCGGTGGCTGATTCGTCACTGGTTACTTGCAAAGAGAATGAGCGTTACAATTAACCGGGTCGAATTATCTCTGTTCTGATTTTAGGGTACCAAGACAAAATCTCGAATCAAGGTTCAACATGCCCTTCTTGCGAGCAAGTGTAGCTTTTGCTTTGAAAAGCGTATATCCACTAGAGAGCTCTGCTGTGACCGGACCTTCCAACTTTGTCTTCGTCGACCCGCAATTACTTCGCTTTCGCTCTCGTTGGAATTGTGTTCCTTGTCTCATCTCTTCTTCTCGTTGTATACTCAATTTCCATCCAACCACTGGGAGTCTTTGGTCCCCCCATTTTGAGATACAACTCTTATCTGATCTTACTGGCACTTGCCTGCAGCGCGTTAGGAGGATTTTCTCTTTTCCGAGCAGGACAATCAAAACCGGCGAGTCCTGTTGTGAGAAAGACGCTGGCGGAGCAGGTAAAATCAGTCAAGGAAAATCAATAGTCAGAAGTTCGAGTGTTGGACAGATCGCTTCTGCTTGAAAGCGATCAGCGGGATTTTGTGCGAGGATCAGAGGTAGAAAAATCCGCCGATCATAACGAGCTTTTTCATTCTCTTTTGAAAGTGTTCGTCACAGTCGCTGAATTTTACTCGAGCCAAGTTAGGTACAACACGTTGCTTTTTCTGACAAGTTTTGCAGTAAACAGGATTGTATTTTGATATGCTCTCCAAATTTTTTCACTTTTCTTCTCTTGCGCCCGTTGCTGGCTTGTAGGTACGATGGGGGCTCGCCCAAAGTGACGAAACCCCCACGGCACAATCGGGATAGACACTACAACTATCCGCGTGAAGACGCAGTACTGATTCTGGATCCACTTTCAGATAAACCAGCTAGACTGCTGGGCGATATAACAGCGAACGATATCGGTTGGAAAATAAATACTGGGGAGGCCTAATACGGAATGCGAGCGAGCTGAATGGAGCCTAAAAAAATCTCGCTACTAGCGGATTCGATCAAAAGCCGGATTGGACCGCTCTCGCATGCGATAAACTACAATGGCCGCCATGTTTCTGATCGCCTAGTTATCGCAGAGCTCGAGAATCTGATAAGAATTTCCAACTCGACCTTTTCAGGGCATTCGCAATATTTTGCCGAGGTTGAACAGGAAATCACGGGCGGCAACATTCCCTTAGCCAAGGTGATCGAAGTCCTCGATTATATTTCTGAGCTTGCATGGCGGAGTACCAAAGTACCAGCACCTGTTTTAGATAATTAGCTCCTCAGCTTCACGGTGCAGCTATCAGTAGAATCATCCTCGAGAAATCGAAAAAGAGGGTGCTCCATGCCTCGAGCAATAGGGGCTCAGGCGGTTCTGACAAACTGGCGATAAGAATCGTGACACCGGCCTCAAGCAGATTGCCCTAAAATCGCCGCGAAAATGGGGAGGCCCCTATAGCCCAAACCAATACGTGGGGAGAGCAATAGCCATTCAGGAGGGGGCCCCCTAGTGCGATTTCACACGCGCGTGTGTGAATTTGTTTGTTATAGTTCAAAATGCCTATTTGTGGATCCGTTGAACTATCGAGATCAGAGATTCTATTCTTCAGCTACAACTAGCCTCTGACTGAGACCGAGCTGCATGGTCAGAGTGATCTCAGACAGAGATTCGAGCCACTTGCTCAAGGTCGAAAGACCAAGAGGTGTGATAGAGAAAGAATCCAAAGGGGTGACTTGCCCCGGAAGGCTCCCAAAATTTCTGATCAGCTTCCGGGTGATCAAGTTTGCCAATACCGGTCTTATCTGATCCGTCTCGGCATCCAGCCCAAAGTTCGTCCGCAACCGACTAACCACTTCCCTGGTGGTGGCAGGATTCGCAGCCAAAATATAGAGTGCTTCGACGCCAACCAAACTGTCGGCGATTTCATTTGCACCGCGTTCTTTCTCGGATATTGACTTGGCTGGATTTTCCAAGCTTAGCTCGGCCAAAAGATTTCTTTCCCCCATGGAGCTGGAAAGGGAGCCTTCGGAATAAATGCTGCCTATTGAAAATAAAGGATATAACTGCCTCGAACATTTCACGAGCATTTTTTCCATCCGGATGGCGAATCCGCTTGCGACCTATTGTGGGATATAGTTTCTATAAAGTGCTCCCAGTTTATCTATGCCCTAAAGCTGGATCCGGAATTCTGCTACTTCGATCATCACCGAACTTCTTATAGACGCAAAGAAGGAATTCATTCCCCCGGCGTGAACGTTTTTGTCCTGAGACACGGTGAGGCTGGGGCCCAAGTTACCATGCCGAGCAAGGACTCCGAGCGACCCCTTACTGAATCGGGCCGCGATGACATCGAATCTGTTGCGACCTCCCTTCGAGAGTTGCGCGTGGGATTCGATCGGATCATAACGAGTCCTCTGAAGAGAGCGAAAGAAACAGCCGAGATTGTGGCCGGTGTTTATGATG
>JASHXQ010000165.1 GCA_030043455.1 Nitrososphaerales archaeon
GCTGAAGGTTATAACCTATCTTAACAGCGCGCTCGCAGGCGCTCCGTCCCTTTCCGTGACAAATTCCATGGAAGAATCGGTCGAAGAATATTGCAAACGAGGATTGCTCTGGGATTCTTCCATGGATGATGTGACAAAGATCAAGGAACAATTTGCACGGATGATTGGAGCCGGCTCCTCCAGCGAGATTGCCATCGTCCCTAGCGTCAGCGCGGGTCTCGTTGCGATTGGATCTTCGCTCGCTCTAACTCCGGACAGGAGTGGCGCGGTTCTCAGCTCGCTGAATTTTCCTGCGAATAAAGTCCTTTGGCAAAGGATGAAGGAAAAGGGCCAATTGAAAACTGTAACCCTGTTGGAAGCAAACAACGGAGGAGAAGTTTCAATTGAAAGTTACGAGAGCAGCGTGAACGACGCAACTTCCATTGTCGCGTTGGATTTCGTGTCTGGCTTTAACGGATACGTGGAAAGAATCAGGGAGATTTCGGAAATAGCTCACCGGCACGGTGCACTGTTGGTTGTCGATGCATATCATGCGTTGGGAGCTCTCCCTTTCGACGCAAAGAAACTCGGTATCGACGTATTACTCTCGGGATTCAGCAAATGGATGTGCGGTCCGCCGGGAGCTGCTTGCCTTTTTGTGGATGGGCGAGTCTTGGATCTTTTGGACCCCAGCTATGTGGGTTGGCAGGGAATAAAGGGGAATATTTTCGAGCGAAGATCTTCGGGGCAAAGTCTGTTTGAAGCCCCGCTGGATACGTCAATACCTTCTGACTCGGCCGCGAGGTTTGAGTGGGGAACTTGGTCGCCGACTGTGCTAAGAGGGATCCGGGAAGCCTTGGGGCTAGTCCTGCGCTCGAACCAAGCCGAAAGGTACTCCACGATAGCAAACAGGAAGGAGCAGGTCTACGCAGGGTTGCGCGAGCTTGGGGTGGAAATATTAACACCAGAGCCAAGCGCCCATCAGGGAGGTGGCATTGTGGCTTTCAAAATCAAAGGCGAGAAAGAGTTTGCCGAAAAGCTGGCAAGAAAAAAGGTGATCGTCGCGGCAAATTTTGGACGGGTTGTAGTCTCCCCACATTTTTACAATTCTCAGATGGAGGTTGATCGATTCTTGAAAATCACTTCCCAGATCATCGAGGCAAGGAAGCGCTAGACCCCTGTTCGAGGTCGATCCTTTGTTGAGCAAATTTTCGAATTATTTTTCGAGCTTCGATGGTACGCCGATTTACTACGAAGTCTTTGGCTCGGGAAAGCCGATTATCCTGGTGCATGGATGGACGGGAAGTCACAGCGTCTGGGAGAGGACCGTGCATGATCTCGCGTCCAATAATTTTCGAGTGTTCACGATGGATAATCGCGGCCACGGAGACTCGGGAAAGCCTAACTCGAATTATGACTTTGATGAGTTTTCCTCGGACTTGAAGGAACTCGTGGATCAGAATCATCTAGAAAATGTTTTGCTGGTCGGTTGGTCTATGGGAGTCTCCATCTGCCTTCGGTACTACGAGAGATTTGGTCCACATAGATTAGCCAAACTTGCTTTGATCAACGGCCCGATCCGCCTCTCTTCTACTGAAGATTTTCCATACGCGATGAGCCACGAATATCTCGAAGGATTGTTTCGGGAAAGAATTGAAAATCGCGCTGCGCGGGAGAAGGATTTCGTCAAACTCGGATTTTTCCAGCCCCATCCCGAAGCGGTGGAGTGGATCTCATCGATCTACATGAAGACCCCAATGTATGTCGCGATGAAGTGCGTGCGTCACCAAATGGAGCTCGATATGCGAAAGGTGTTGGAAGAGATCGAGATCCCCGTCCTCGTGGGCTATGGAAGACACGACCCTTTTTACCCCGTGGAGCTGGGCGAGTACATTTGCAAGAGAGTGAAACTTTCAAGGTTGGAGATTTTTGAAGAGAGTGCGCACTACCCCTTTCTCGAGGAGAGCGAAAAATTCAGCCAGCTCCTCGAAGAGTTCGGAAACTCTTAGGAGATTCGGATCTCAATCGGTTTCTTTCCGTAGGAACTGATGGAACAGGAAGAGACTATCACGGTACAATCCATCTCCGCAACCAACGTAACGTAATCTCCAACTTTGCTTACTGGGGGATCGACCCTTGCTTGGTAGCCTTCCATCACGGTATTTTGAAAGATATTGAAGGGGTAGGGTAAAAGGGCGGGATCAATTCCCAGTTTGCGCATTTCAGTAGTCAGATGTTCCTCACACCCATCCCTGTCCCCGTCTGAAAGATAGTCTCTCAGGATCTTCCGGTTGCAAGGCGGGTGGATGATGTCATGTCTTCCACAGGTATCCTCCACGATCGTCAGCATTCTATTTTGTTCGGTGGAATAAAGCGAAGACCCCTTGCCAAGTGAAAGCTTCTGCCCATTGAATACAATCGTTTGACTTTGCGAAAGCCGCTCGCGGGGGTCTTTGAGACTGAAAGCGATAAAGTCAGCCACCTGTCCTCCACGGATGTCGACCACCTTGATTTGCTGCCCCTTTCTAAGCGGGGTAAAGGATCTCGCACTCCACGGTTCGATTATGAAGGTCTCCGTGATCCAATGTCAACTCCCGTGTTCATTTCTGTTACCAGAAAATGCTTCATGAAACTATCAGATTTAGTCATCGACCTGAAATTACATAATTATTTCGAGATTCTGCCGGATATTTCAACTGAGATTGCTGATATTCGACTCTGGATCCTGTTGTGATTGGGGTCTGATCCACTCAACTGGTGGTTTTCAGCAGAGGAGTTTCGACGGGAACTAGCGATTTTTGAAAAACTTCATTTGCCTTTATTCTACCTAGGATATCCTTAGGTCTAAGGAGAAATTCGATTCCGAAAGCTACTATCAAGGCTAGGATGATTCCCTCGAAACCAAACAACGTTAGGAAGGTCATATGAATAGCGTACAAGGCGTATGATTCTTCTCCCAACATCAGAAATGCTGAAAGGAAAACTGGTGGAAATGCTACCAATCCGCACAGTCCAATCAGCGAAACCATGTAGAGAATAGCTTGAATGAAAAATACCGGATGGATGCTGCCTACTGTTTCTACACTGATCACGCTTCCATCAGCATAGTTGCCTGGATTGATGTAATTGAGAGCGATTAACCCACCGAATCCTGCAATGACTAACCATCTTAGAACAGATCTGATCTTTCCACAGTAAGCTAGGATACCAAAACCGTATCCTGTGATTGCTACAGGTGCCAAGATCTGAAGATTTAGAGTAATATTGTATCCATACCAGACAGGACTAGTGAACAGAGCTAGAGCCCCCAGCCCGATGATAATTCCTCCGAGTCTCACTTGATTCACCTTCTTGAGTCTCGCGATCAACGGTATCACCAAATACGCAGCCTCCTCCAGTTGGAGTGTCCAGAATACTCCAAGTACACCGTTTCCAAAAGGATTGAGTGGATGGAGAAAATACTGCGCGAAGAAAAAATATTCCCAAATTGAAGAAAGTGGTAGCCGAAAAATTAGAATTGCTGCTATCAGGACTCCAAAATAGATGGGCCAGATTCGCTTGATGCGCCTAAGAAAATAATGTTTGAGATCGCTGTTGTATTGAAGACTGTTCAGTAGCAAATACATGCTCAGCATCAGGAAAACAGGTACGCCTAAGTAGAGAATATCAAGGATGGACGAAAAAGGATAAGGAAATTCTGCGTGTAGCAGAACCACGCCTAGTGCAGCCAAGCCACGCAGGCCTGCAAGTCTAGGATCGTAATGAGTGGATGCCCGTGCTACTTTAATGAATCTTAAGATGAAATTCGGAAAAAAGGTGATTAAAGCTAGAGTGGTAACACCGACAGATACGAAGACGAGTTGTCTTGCTTGAAGTATGAGAGAAGTGTAAAGGTTAAGCTC
>JASHXQ010000166.1 GCA_030043455.1 Nitrososphaerales archaeon
AGGCATTGATTACCAATGTATTTTCTGAACGAAGTAAAATGACTGCAATTTGCGCGAGATGTGGGGACGAGTACCTTCCCATGCTCGAGTCCGATGAAATCGAGGGTCTCTGTCCTGGATGTCTTTTTGATCCGGAGAGGACTCAAATATATTGTGCTGAGTATTCGCTGAATTAGGTCAGCGCTCTAACTCCGATACAGCACGCCCATCTATACGTAGGCTACTTGCCATATTAGAAAAGATCTCTGGCAAGTTTTTTGGAAAATGTACGTCTTGCTTAAGTTACCTCAGGCGCGTCTGCGTCATGACATTATGTCTACCGTTCAGGAATCCGCATTAGCTACGGGAAATAAGCTGGATTACAGGCCTTGTGCTCAATGTCAAAAGCACCCGTGGTATCCAGACATTGCCCCGATCACCCTTCACCGGGGAAATACTTGTCTAATTTGTGAAAAGTCCGGCTGATTCCCTTAACGAGCTAGTCCATTATCCGCATCATAGAGCTCTGTCCCAGACCGAGGGGGACATCTGCCCACTTTACCTGCACAAGGTCTCCGTCTAGACCGACTACCTTCCCCTTCGCAATTTTGGATTTCGACACGTCGAACTCCACGTCCCTTCCCACCATCTTTTGTAATTCGTCCATGCTGAGATTCTCCTGAATCGCGGCAGAACAGGAGTAATCATCGTCAAAGGTAATTACAACGGCTGTGGTTGGCATTTTGTCTAGCACGCTCGCATTTTCTATAATAAACATGTTCACGTAGACAGCTCAGCCGCAGACTAGAACCTTGACTTGATTATCAGATCTTGCGGAAGTCATCGCCTCCTCAATTTCTTCCAAAGGATACTTTCCTGTTACGAATTTCTGCACATTGATCTTCCTTTCCTCCAAAAGCCGGATCGCAGTCTGGAGTTCCTTCTCCGAGGTCGCATAGCTCGAGGTTATTGTCAGTTCATCCAGCAACAGGCTCGCAAGATCCAAAGAATGGGTCGCACCTTTGTGCGGCACTCCAAAGAGCAGCAATCGCCCAGACTTTCGAAGGCACTTGATCCCTTCCGTGAAAGCCTTCGGACTTCCAGTGGCAACGACGACCAGATCGTACCCTTTGCCCCCGATCAAGTTCTTGCTTTTTTCGGAAAAAGCTCCGTTCTCCGTCTTCGTAACATCGATGGTGGCTGCATCTTCACTTTTCTCCGCAAATGCGAGCCTTGCGGGAAGCATGTCCACAGCTGTCAGTTGGATCTCGGGATGCTGGGAGTGGAGTAATTCCATATGGAGTAGCCCGATCGGACCGGCCCCGACAATTAGGGCGTTTCTCAGCTTGAATTGGGAATCCGCCTCGTCGCCAAAAACCCCTGCATGGGAGAGGCCCCTAATGCTGCATCCGATTGGTTCCGCGAATGATGCGTCCTCGAAATTAAGAGAATCGCTAATTTTGTAAATCCCACCGTGGGTCACATTGTAAGCTGGCACAAGAAATTCGTCGGCAAACCCTCCGGGGGAGAAATTGCTGTTTTTGTATTTCTGACACATAGTCTGGGCTCCCGCGAGGCAGAGTTCACACTCGTTGCAAGAAACATGGTGATGGGGAATTACCCGGTCCCCAATTTTTAGTGGTGGAAATCTGGACTCCACCACTACGCCGGAGACCTCGTGCCCCAGGATTGTGGAAGTAATGCCGAGCCCCGTCAGCTTTTCAAGATCCGTGCCACAAATTCCTGAAGCCTTCATGGAGACCATGACGGAGTTCTCCTCGACCTCCGGACGAGGTACACTTTTGACTTCGACACCCCCTCCTTGCTTCACAAAAGCTGCATTAATTTCAGTCATTGACTCGCGATTCTTCCTTTTGGATCTTCCTCTTTCCGTTTATATCTTGTTTCAGTTAAGTCGAAGTTGAAGATGAGTCAGAATCCCGACTATGGCAGCAATTTCTCCTTCTATATCCTCGGTATTTTCTTCATCTTAATCGGGATCGCATTTTTCCTTATCCCGCTACTCGCGAGATCGGGGAGTCTGTCCGGAATAAAGATTCCCTGGATCATTCTCTACGTTTACAACAGCAACGGGTTCTATTTCGCGACCTCTCCCCTGCTGATTGTTATTTCTCTGGCTAGCCTTCTGCTAGCTTTTATCCGTCGATGAGACCGTTGGCAAGCTCGCGAATTTTTTTCTCTTGATCGTCAGCCTTTATCACGCCGCTCGCAACCAGTATCCCTTCCGCACCCAATTCCACCGATCGCCGGGCATCAATCCCCTCTACGATACCCGCGCCGCATAGGAGTTTTGTTGACGAGCCCGATGGACGGTTCTGGTTCAATGTCGTCAGTGAACTTTCAATTATTTCGGGTTTTACCTTGGAAACTGCCTTCCCCGATCCTATTAGTTCAGGCGGTTCGATCGCCACAAAATCTGGATTAAATCGTGCAAATTTTCCGACTTCCGAGTCGTCCTTGGCGCAAACCAGAGATTGCATTTCCAGCTTTCGAAGGCGGGATACCAAAGAACCGATTTCGCTTTCCGGAATACGATGCTCGCTGTGGTTTATCAGCGAGCCCACCGCCCCAAATAATTTCGCAATCTCCGGGACGGCATAACCAGTAGAGGCCCCCAGGGGCGCATCGTCAACGTGCTGAGAAAAGATTTGATAGTTTGAAACAGGGTGGACTGAAGTCGCCAAAGCAAAATTAGGAGGCGCCAAGGAAAACCTTACCCCCCGCAACGACTTTTCGGAGCTTACGGACTCTATCGAATTGAGCAGCCTTTGAAGCCCCGGACCGGTTGCCTCCGGATAATTCTTCGAGTTAATTACAAAATATTTCATATGATACCTACTCCAGAGAAGTGGAAAGGTTTCGTAGGAAAAAATCTAGATCCCGTTTGCTCTTGTCGGGAAGACTCACTCGTCTCCGTCATCGAGGTCTTCTTCCCAACTTTCGTCGATGTCCTCGTCGTCGAACTCTTCATCTGCATCATCATCTTCGTCTGACATGATTGATCTATCGAAACTCTAAGCAGATCGTCATTCCTTAAGATAAAGAGTTTCGTCTGCCCCCTTCATGTGTGCAAAAGCGATCGCAAAAATCGCTAAATCATGTATTTCCAAGTTAGAATCAAAAGCCCTTTGACAGTCACTCTGTACTGCGACTCCGATCTGGAAGGCCCCTCGAAAGAAATCATTGCCGGCAAGGTGGCGATTTTTCCCACTGATACGGTATATGGTTTGGGAACCAGCCCCTGGTCTGGCGAGGGAGTTAGAGCGTGCTATTCCCTGAAGAAAAGAGAGGGAACCAAGAAAATGCCCGTGCTGGTGGACAACCTGCTTACCGCGAAGCTCTTTGTAAAGTTTGGAAAAAAGAGCGAATCTCTTGCCACTAAATTCTGGCCGGGGAAACTCTCCATCATCCTTCCGGTGGTGGACTCTAAGCTCCCCGGAGAGCTCGTTGGGAACGATCGTACCCTAGCCGTTAGGATGCCCAACCACGAATGCAGTCTGCGATTGATTTCCGCCTGCGGAGGAAGTCTCGTCGGCACCAGCGCGAACATTTCCGGAGAGCCACCTTTCACCGATCCCTTCGATCCCAGACTGGTCGAACTCTCTCTGTCCGCTGACTTTTTCATGTCCGGTCCCTGCGGAGATCCCAACGGGATATCTTCAACGATCATTGACGCTACGGACGAGGACAAAATTCGAGTGGTCAGGGAAGGCGCCCTAACGAGCTCGCAGGTACTTGACTATTTGGAGAAAATGAGCAAGACAGATAATTCCTGAAGGGCTACCAACAAGTCCTTGTCAGGCAACGAAGCGGGCAACCCGTGATCCTTCTTTAGAAGTTTCGCCTTGCGCCGATTGAGCTCCAAGAGCTTTGAATCCAGAGTCGCGGTCGAGAAGTTGGTCTGAAATCGATTAACAGCCTCGAGCACATCCTCCCCATTGCTTAGCAACCCCAAGAGTGCCACGCTGTCTGTTGACTGGATGTGGGAAGCTCCTATCGCCTCGGAGATCTGACTTTTTCCTGAAAGCCTCATCAGAATTTCAATTGAACCATTGCGGACCAATCTTTCATCTCGCGTCCAGTATTCGAGAGTCTGGAGCAGAATTGCTTCCACGTGGTCCAATCCGGCGACGATCCCAGCGTCGCAGAGCACTACCCCGTTGGGGAGTGTTTTTGCGAAGGAAGTAAGATCTGATTTTTGTTTCAGTCGGAACGCAGTAGCGAAACAAAGGGATGCCCCGGCTTTTCGCGTCCAGATGTTATTTTCCACGGTTGCATTGGATCTATCTGCTAGCGCTGTCAGTTTTTTTCCACCTCTCTCGCAGCGACTTGTCCATACTGTACAGCATATCAATGTACTTCGATGGGATACGGGTTTTGGAAAGGATATCCTTGCTGTTCGTGGCTGAAAGAGACTTGATTGCCTCGTAGTACTCCCAGGGGAAAATGATCCAGGCGTCTGTACGACCAACGAAATAGTCCGGTAGCATCTTGCACCACGGCTTGACAAAAATGGTCGAAATCTTCAGGTCGGAAGGACGCTTCGACTGGAGATAATTTTTGATAACGACTAGGCTCTCCCCAGAATCCGCCACATCGTCCACCACCAGAATTTTCTTGCCAGAAATATTTCCTTGTATCTTTTGGGTAATTACAGGTTTTTTCCTTTTTTCTCCAATGTCCGTATAATACTCGCAACGAGTGATCATGACGTTCTGCGTGTCCAGCAGATCCGACATTATCCGAGTTAGAGCGAGACCCCCACGCGATACCCCAACTATACCATCAAACTGCTCCCTTTCTGCACTCCGGATTTTTTCCGCGAGTTTGATCGATCTTTCCAGAATTTCGTCCCAACTGGGGGCGATGAACTTCACTTTGGGCTAGCCTACTCCGCCATGAAACATGGGAATCAGAGCCACCTCGTCTCCACTTTCGATGGGGGTATCCAGATCTTGCAGCGCGTTTGCTTCTACCCCATTCACCAAGACCAGTGTGCTGTCCCTCCGAAGCTCCAAACCCGTGCTTTTCTGAAGTTCGTCCAGCAGAGCTCGCACCGTGGTCGGGGCCTTTACCTTTTCATGGCCCAGCTTCTTGCCGTCCGGCAGCTTGCCGAGATTTCCCATTAATTTGACCGTGACTGAAGGCTCATTTTTCTCTCCGGAAGATTGCGAGAGGCTCAGAATATCTTCTTCCTTCATACCAGACTTCCCTTTTCTCTAACTCTATTCTGCTGGAGTCTACAATATTTTTGAGTTCCCTAAGGCATTCTTCAATTGAAGATCCTTTCAGGAGATTTAACGGAAAATAGACCCCCATGGGGCGGACGGGAACGACGTGCCTCGTCGTTTTGCACGGGAAAACGTGTCCGCTGCCGGC
>JASHXQ010000167.1 GCA_030043455.1 Nitrososphaerales archaeon
TGGGTGGCGCTACTCTCATCTTGTTTGGAATTCTCTTTTTCCTCTATCTTCCGCATACCTTTTCCGAAATATCAACTGTCCTGATTTTTGCGGTTGCGGGAGTTTTGATCATCCGTAGAGCCATCGTGAACTGGACCCAAGAAAAAATCGAAGAGGAAGTAGCGAAAAACAATCCCAAAAAGAATCCTCCAGCCAAATCGACACCCAAGAAGGGTCGTTAGAAGAAAGTAAGAAATGAGACCTCTCGAACTAGCAGAGAAAAAAGCACTGTACAGGTTCACTAAGTCGGTCCTCGCGGTGACAGGCACTTTTTTGATAATTCTAGGAGGATGGTACCTAACCTCTGGTCTGCTCGGAAGGGATCCTAGCGGGCAATTCTGGATTGGTATCTTCCCGGCTTACGTCGGGTCAATGATGATCCTGATCGCTCTCGCCATGCGAATTGAGTGGTTCACCGATGCAAGGAGGTTTTGGTAAATTAGCAAGGGCGAAATCATTCGGTATCTCGATCGAACCTACCTGGTCGATCGGCTATAGTACTGATCTTTCGATTTTGGCGGAACGGTTGGGGTTTTCCAATATTTGGGTGCCAGATTCCGGGCCTGTTTCCCCTTACAGCGACACGATTGTCACTCTATCTTCGGTTGCAGCCTCCACCACCCGAATCAAATTCGGCAGTGCGATTTTGAATTTCTACACAAGAAATCCTGCGTGGATAGCCTCGAGCTTCCTTGCCCTGTCTGATCTAGGGCGTTCAGGAAAAACTGGAGTCGATTCAGGACAGAGAGCCGTTCTGGGCATTGGAGTGGGCTCGGACTGGAACGTGGGCAGAGGTGGTATTGAAAAACGAGCGCGAACGATTCCTCAGCTTCGGGAGGCGATCGAATCCATCAACGATCTCTTACGTGGGAAAGAAGTTACAGTGAGAACCGATTCCTTCGCAATTGAGGGAGTGACGCTTTCGAAATCAAAAGGGAAGATTCCGGTCTATGTCGGGACAAGTTCTCCAAAAGGATTGGAACTGGCAGGCGAGATCGCAGACGGCCTAATTCTAACTGAACGAATTCCTGCGGACGTAGAGGAGAGCATGAGGCATGTTGCCTGGGGATTGGGAAACTCGACTAGAAAAAGAGGTAATCTCGATGTAGTAAATTCGGTTGTAATTTCAGTCGACTCTGACAAAGAAAGAGCGATACGGGCTGCAAAGTCCACTTGTGCGTATCTTGTGGCTTGGCTGAGCGACAAGAAGGCCGAGGCTCATCAGATAGATCTTGCCGTCAAGCAGAAGATTTCTAATTTCATCCGGGTGGGCGATGAAAAATCAGCTTCCAAGCTGGTAGACAGTCATATGGTCCAACTTTTAACCGCCTCCGGAACTCCAAAGGATTGCATTGAAAAGTGCAAGGAATATCTTTCGTATAACACCGACCAGCTCGCCTTCTGCGAGCCCTTCGGCCCCAAGCCAAAGCAGAGTCTCACAATGATAGCTGAGAGAGTAATTCCAAATCTCTAAGGCTCCAGCAAGTTAAAATAAGCACTTCGTGATAGATGGTATTACCACGAAGGGATAACGTGATGTCATTCCAATATCTGTCGCCCCCAAAGGGCCTAATGAATCATGTAGCGTAAGTCTTCTTCCAATAATAATCCATCGTCGTTTTGGCGAGCTCCAGAATCCGGATGCATTCTCTTTAGGAACTCTCATCTACACATTAGAGAAAATACTGTTGAGTCATCGGAGACAATATTTCGAATGAGTATCGTTATGAAAACCAACGCAAGCAAGGGGGAGATTGATTCCGTCATTACGAAAATAAAATCTGTCGGACTGCGAGCGGACGTCTCCTCTGGAGAATATCAGACAGTTATCGGGATCGTTGGCGACGAAAAGAAAGTGGATTTTGATCAGGTGAAATCCATGAGTGGAGTTTTGGACGCGATCAGAATCCAAGTTCCATACAGGTTGATCAGCAGGAGCTACATTCCGGAGGATGTAGTGGTGAAGGTCGGAAGCATCTCGATCGGGAGGGACAATCCCCCAGTATACATTGCTGGGCCATGCTCAATCGAAAGCTACGAGCAGTTATATCGGATCGGCAAGGCTGTGAAAGAGGCTGGTGCTCACATTCTACGGGGAGGAGCCTTCAAACCGAGGACATCGATTCATTCCTTCCAAGGTCTTGGAGAGGAGGGTCTCGACCATCTTGAAAGCGTGGGAAAGGATCTTGGCATGCCCACCGTTACTGAAATTAGAAGCGAAGTAGACGTGGGGCTTATCGCAAAACATACGGATGTTTTGCAGATAGGTGCGAGGAACATGTTTAATCAGGATTTGATTGAGGCAGCGGCAAAGACGGGCAAGCCCATCTTCTTCAAAAGAGGTTTTTCCGCACAGATCGACGAGTATCTTAGCTTCGCTGAAAGGATCGTTGCAAACGGGAACCGGAACGTGTTACTGTGCGAGAGAGGGATCATGCCTCTCGGCGGATCTTTCAAGGCCCAGACAAGATTCACTCTGGACCTAAATGCTGTTCCGGTCCTGCGAAAGGAGACCCCATTCCCAGTAATTGCAGATCCGAGCCACGGGACTGGTCGGCGCGACCTTGTCCTGCCTATGAGCAGAGCATCCATCGCGTCAGGGGCCCACGGACTGATGATCGAGGTACACGATAGACCCCAAGAGGCTCTGAGCGACGGCGCGCAAGCCGTACTGCCGCAAGATTTGAAGAAGATCATCAAGGTATCCGATCTAGTTTATCGGGCGATTCGAGAAAGCGACAGTCCCTTCTCAAGCGACATCAAAAATGGCTCCGGACACGCTTGAGATCGTCTTTCCTCCACAAAGTGAAAATAGCACCCTTTTCTTCGGCGAAGGGCTGCTAGACGAGCTACCTGTCTCTAGTATTTCGGAAGCCAGCTCTGCTGCTATCCTCACCGACGATATTGTTGGGAAACTTTACGCGCCCAAGCTCCAGAAAATTCTTTCCCATTCTCTCAAGACTCATCTTGTGATGATGCGCCATGGTGAGCGAAACAAAAATCTTGCAACTGTTTCGCAGGTGGCGAAGAAGCTTAGTGACGCCGATCTCGATCGGAAAAGTGTTATCGTGGCGCTGGGGGGCGGAGTCGTAGGGGACCTCGCAGGATTTGTGGCTTCTATTTTCAAGAGAGGGATCAAGTACTTTCAATTCCCAACAACCCTACTGGCTCAGGTGGACAGCAGCATAGGAGGAAAATGTGCTGTGGACACCGTTTGGGGCAAAAATCAGCTCGGCACTTTCTACCAGCCTAAAGGCATTTTCGTTGACTGCAGTGTTCTAGATTCCTTACCCCAAAAGGAAATCATTAACGGGCTAGGTGAAATCGTAAAATCCAGCATCATCGCCGA
Source organism: Nitrososphaerales archaeon (assembly GCA_030043455.1). Next base: position 3,389 of record JASHXQ010000167.1, read on the forward strand.
TCCCGAAATGTTTGAACAGCTCTTTTCAGAAACCGAGGAATATTATGCGCTGGGGAAATTGAAAACTCTAGTGCGTCGTACCTGCCAGATCAAGGCCGAGTTGGTTGAGAAAGATGAGCGAGAGGTCGACTTACGAAAAATTTTGAATTACGGCCATACTGTGGGCCACGCCATTGAGGCATCATCCGACTACAGACTATCTCACGGAAAATCTGTGATCCTGGGGATGTTTTGCGAGGGTTGGATTGCCCACAGATTAGGTATTTTTGAAGATCGCGATTTCCTGGAGCAGCAAGAATTGCTAACCAAAATAAGGAGCCACTATCGAATATCTGCCTCTATCGAACCCAAACGTGTGCTATCATTTGCCTTGCTGGACAAGAAGAACAAGTCCGGAACTATTCACATGAGCTTGCCTGAAGGAATTGGAAAAATGCATCGCGGAGACGATGGATACTCCGTCCAGGTATCGAGGGATCTCTTGATTCAGTCCTTGGATCTTTTGAGGTAGGCTGATGTCACTCGCCATGGCTACCGGAGAATCGCATTCTGCGATCACGGTAGTGAGCGCTTTCGCGACCGGAAAAGGAGTTACTATTGGCACTGATTTGTCCTGTGAGGTCGTGGTGGAATTGCGATCTCGGCGAACAGGTGACCCTCGTCTCAAAATCTCTGGTGGGATCCAAGATCCTCATGGCCTTCTCAAGATCTGCGTAGAAAAGTCGCTTTCGTTTCTTGGAAACCCACTTTCTGCAAAAGAGGTTCTTTTCCTCCGGATAAATTCATCCATTCCACCAGCGGTCGGTCTCAAGAGCTCCAGCGCCGTATCAGTTGCGACGACCAAAGCAGTTTTTTTTCTTTTCGATCATGATAGACTGGACTCTACAATAACACAAAAAATACTCCAACTGAGTTGTGAAGCTTCGATCGAGAGCAAGGCCTCATTGACGGGTGCGTTCGATGATGCAGCGGCGGGGCTTCTCGGAGGATTGGTTTTCTCTGATAATGCCAAATTCAAACTATTGCGGCACGAAGCCCTGACTCCGGAATTGGGGTCGATTATAAAGATCCTACTTCTGCCTAAAAGTAAGAAATTGACGAGCAGTCTTGATCTTGCGGCCTATCACAGCTTTAAAGAAGTCGCAGCCGAGGCGATTCGCTTCGCGCAAAAGGGAATCCTAAATGAGGCGATGTTCCTGAACTCCATTATTCACTCTGTGATTCATCGCTATTCGATGGAACCTATAGTTTCAGCGATCGAGGAAGGTGCTTCTGCTTGCGGAGTAACGGGAAAAGGTCCAGCAGTTGCAGCCATATGTGCCAGCAAAAAGATTGCGCGCGAAATTGAAAAAAGGTGGCTCGACGATTATTCCGATTCCAAAGTCCTCACAGCAGCAGTAACGCCTCCTGTCTGAAACAAGCGGGTTAGCGGAGCAGGCTCTTTGAAAAAATATCTTAGAATATCTGGCAGGCCTCGGAACTTCTCGGGGACTGTTCGTTTGCCCGCCAGCAAAAGCTACCTTCATAGAGCTCTCTTTGTTGCGGGGCTTTGCTCTGGACGATCGTACGTGTTGAACTGTGGAATAGAAACGAACGAAGATGTAACAGCGACAATACGAGCTTTGAGACTTTTGGGAATTGGCATAGATTTCGCCAGCTCCTCTAACGGAACTTATCGTATCCTTGCCGGTCCAATCAATGATAGTAAATTGGAACTAAACGCGGAAGGCTCGGGCACTACTGCCAGATTTCTCATTCCATATTCGTCGCTTACTCCTCCCGGATCGGTTGTGAAAATCCTGGGTAACGAATCACTTTCTCGAAGACCAATGGACACCATCTTCGAACCCTTATCGAGTCTCGGAGTACGGTTGAGATCAGTTGCAGAGAACGGCAGGCTTCCCGTCGAAGTTGAAGGTGGAGGCATCGTTGGGGGGGAGTGCGAGATAGATGGTTCGGTTTCCTCTCAGTTTTTGTCTGGATTACTAATCTCTTGTGTAAAAGCTCGAAAAGACAGTATCGTTTCGATCAAAAACCCCGGGATGCAGGTCTCCACCCCCTATATCGCCGCTACTCTCCAAGTCCTCCGGACTTTTGGTTTCAAAATTTATGATTCAAGAGCGAAAAGCAGCGATTATACCTCCTTTAAAATTCCTGGAAACCAGCTAATAAACGGAAAGAGGTTTGCAGTCCCCGGGGACATGAGCAGCGCAGCCGCGTTGATCGGGGCATCGATCGCAGCCGGGGGGAGAATCAGACTTACTAACAACGGCGCAACGATGTTCCTTCAGCCTGACGCGGCGATCTTGGAGTTGTCAAAGAATTTCGGAGCAAGAGTACAAAATCGAAGGAAGGTAATTTCGGTTTCACCGCTTAGATCGTCGTTGCGAAAGAGAATTCGTCTAGATTTGAAGAATTCCCCCGATCTAGTCCCGGCAATCGCCGGATTGGCCGCTGCTACGGAGACTCCGGTGTTGATTACCAACATTGAACATCTGCGTTTCAAGGAAAGCGATCGGATCGCTGTTCTCGCTCGGGAACTGAGCAAAATAGGTGTGAAAACTCGAGAAACTGAATCGAGTCTGCACGTGCTTCCAGACCATTTAGATCAAGAAATAATAGACAATACCTTGATTTGTCCTGAAGGGGATCACCGAATGCTCATGGCGCTCACGATAGCCGGCCTATCCGGACACTTTGGGACAATTTACATTGAAGATCCCGATTGCGTAAGGAAATCCTATCCTTCGTTCGTGAATGATCTCCAGCGCTTGTGTCATGACAGTTCCACTCTAAAAATAGTAAGCAAATTTGAAGGGGCCAAAAAAATATGAGTCTTCCCAATACGCTGGGTAGCAGTTTTTGTTTTACTAGTTTTGGGGAGAGCCACGGCCAATGCGTTGGAGTTGTGGTCGATGGCTGTCCGGCCGGGCTCGAGATAAATGAGAAAGATGTGCAGCGAATGTTGGATCTTCGGAAACCTGGGCAATCAATTGTAACGACCCAGCGAGCCGAGCAGGACAAGGTAGAAATTCTATCGGGAATTTTCAGGGAAAGAACTACTGGAGCACCCATATGCCTGCTCATCTGGAATTCTGATCAGAGAAGCTCAGATTACGACCGATTCCTGAACACCCCCAGACCGGGACACGCGGATTACCCTGCATCAGTGAAATATTCTGGGCTCAACGATTACAGGGGCGGAGGAAGGTTTTCGGGACGGATCACAGCCGGATTCGTAATGGCTGGAGCTATTGCCCTAAAACTACTAAGAGATCGATTGGGAGCGAAGATCGTTGCATACACTGATGAGTTAGGAGGCTTGAAAGCGGACGTTTCTGATCTATCTCAGGATCAACTGGAGAGAAACAGATACTCCAATGAAGTAAGATGTCCGGATTTGGACACAGCAGAAAAGATGAAAGCTTTGATCATTAAGGAACGTGGCTCTGGAGATTCTCTTGGAGGCGTGGTGAAATGTGCCGTCTACAACTCTCCAGTGGGCCTGGGTGAGCCAATTTTCTCATCAATTGAATCGGATCTTTCGAGAGCGATTTTCTCGATACCTGCGGTAAAAGGGATCGAGTTCGGGTCGGGCTTCGCAGGATCCTCCATGAAGGGGTCCGAAAATAACGACGTGTATGTAAAATCCGATGAGGGCAAAGTTGAGACGAAGACGAATCATTCTGGTGGCATTCTGGGCGGTCTCGCCATCGGCATGCCCATCGTTTTCCGCGTCGCGTTCAAGCCAGCCTCCTCTATTGCAGCCGCCCAGCGTACTCTAAACATTTCAAGTATGGAGGAAAATGAGTTAGTCGTTCCCGGTCGGCACGATCCAACAGTGGTCCCGAGAGCAGTTCCAGTGGTCGAATGTATGACCGGCTGTGTTATTGCAGATCTAGCTTTGAAAGGCGGTTTCATTCCTAGGGTTCTCGGCTGATCTCTTTCGGGAAGAATATCTTTGACTGCCTCCAAGGAAAGAAACAGGCCGAAGGAAAGCGAATCTCCCGAACGTTCCCTTGCAGAATCTAGAGAAGAGATTCGCGCTATTACGAGATCTATCCTGGATCTCGCTAGTGTGAGACAGAAATTGTCATTGGCTGTTGCGAGAGACAAAGTTTTGCTGGGTCAGTCTATAACCAACCCGGAAGTCGAGAAAAAACTTCTTGCGGAGTCTGCCGAATATGCAAGATCGATCGGTCTCGACGAGGACTTTGCACGGTCCCTTGTGCTCGAACTGATCAGGTTTTCGAAGCTAGCCCAAACCAAGGATGTGTATCTGCCTAAGGTTCGTAAATTTTTGGAGACGAGAAAAATTAGGACGGCCGCCGTCGTTGGTTCCGGCAGAATGGGGAGCTGGTTCGCAAAATACTTCAAAGATCTATCCCTGGAAGTATCCCTCTATGACGAGAGATTAGACAGAGCGAGAGACAGAGCTCAATATTTAGGCACTGGATACTTTTACGACCTAAAAGAGGTGGTTACATCTGATCTGATCCTTGTGTCGGTGCCGATATCACAGACGCCAGAGATTGTAGCTAAGATTTCTAAATTAGTTGCGGGAAATTCTAAGGTCCCAATAATCATCGAGATCTCTTCAGTAAAAAATGAGCTAGGGCTATCCGGAATAACAATGGAGGAAGCTGAGGACGAAAAAATTCATCTTTACTCTGTTCATCCCCTTTTCGGTGGATCGGCACACCCCTTCGCCGAGAACTCCATCATCCAAACGTTTCCGAAGGATACCTCACTTCTCAGGGGTCTGTTTCCTCATTCGATTATAGTAACCTTGGACTGGAAAGAGCACGACAAGCTCATGGGGGTCTTTCTAACTTTGCCCCATGTTCTGGGCTTGGTCTTTGCCGACACATTGCTCCATTATGAAAAAACCTTGGCTCAAGGGATCAATCTGAACGGGCCAAGTTTCCTCCACATGTTAGGGCTATCGAGAAGGGTTCTGGAGGAAGACCCAGGAGTCTATTTCGAAATCCAGGCCTCCAACCCCAACTCGAAGAAGGCGATTTCGGATCTCATGAACTCACTCCTAGAGGTGGATAAAGCGATGAAGAATCGCTCTGAATTTTTAGAGTTATTCAAGCGGGCTCGAAAGGAAATTGACGTGCTAGACGATAAGCAATCAAAGCAGTTTGAAAATCACTGATAGTTTACCTGTCTTTTAGCGGCGAGCATCATGGTCTTTCTTGGCGCGCTTATCCCTGTCAGGATTTCGAAGGATCTTGCTGCCTGCTCGACCAGCATAAGGGATCCATCAATTGAGGTAATGCCGTCCCTTTTCGCGGCGCGCAGCACTAGAGAACTCTTTCGGTAATTCAGATCAAGACATTTAGTTTTCCGGCTGCTACGAAAGTCCACCTCCACTGGAATCCGCACAGAAATCGGGATTGTGTTGACCAAGAGATCAGCCTCCTTGAGGGCTCCCGACAGTTCCCCTGTAGTCAAAGGCGCGAACAGGATTTCTATGTCCGGAAAGCCCTTGGAAAAATCAGAAACTAGCTCTTTGGCTCTCCCTTCAGTACGATTCAAGATTTTTATTCTCTGGAATCCATTACTGACTAGAGCAAAAACACAGGCCCGGGCAGCCCCTCCTGCCCCCAAGATTACAGCTGACTGTCCGGCTGGGCCGACCAATCCCAATTTGGAAAGGGATGCTACTATGCCATCCACATCTGTGTTGTAACCCAACTTCTGTTTACGATTTGGGGAGATTATCACTAGATTTACAGCTCCCACCACCCTTGCGACGGGGTCAACCCAGTCTAAGTAATCCAGCACTTTTTCCTTGAAAGGGATTGTCACGTTGAAACCAAGGAGCTTTTCGTCGTTGAACAATTCTTCCAGCTTCGAATCAAGAGTAGTTTCTGGAATTTCGCAGAGGCTGTATTCGATGTCGAGACCGAGTTCCTGGTAAGCCTTGTTGTTAATGCTGGGTGATATCGATTTGGATATCCCAGATCCGAGTAGGAGGACCTTTCGTTTTTTCACCATCCTTGTAGAGCTGCTGTGCGGAGCGCCAGGGGACGACGACGAAGTTATCTCCGCTTCAACTCCCAAGATTCCAATAGTATTTTCATAGATCTAACGTCGAGCTGCCCAGAAGCTGTCTCCCGGTCTTGCAACGCAGCATAGGTAAAGGGACTACCGTAGCTCACGCAAGCAATTCTCGAGAACATACCCAAGGGCCCCGTGCAGAAAGCAATCAACTTGACTGGCTTAATTTTCTCTAACTGCCGGTAGAGAGAAAGCATCGTCAAATTGTCATTGAAATTGTTCGCTTGTCTTACGATCTTGATGATGGCAGGATGGTATTGTAGAACAGCGGTCATGACGATTGTCTCTAAATCTTCGACTCGCTCGGTTCTCTCAAAGTTGTGCGATGAAGCTATCAATTGAGTCGATCTGGATGAAGCCCCATTAAATATATCCTGAATTTCTGGATTGGTTTCGAGGGTGCTTAGCTCCACATCGACAAGACTAGGTCTTAATTGCGTTATGATCTCCAAGAGTCTCTGCTTGCGGACCTCATCTGAAATTTTCCGTACTCCGCCTTCCCCCGGAGATCTCAAGGTGAAGATTCTGGCCGACCTACCTCCTTTGAACTTCTTCAACTGCGAGAGATCTGAAAAGGATCTAAGATAATCAAGTCTTAGCTCGATAAATCCGGGATCGAACGATTGGGCGAGCGTAGCATTATTTTCTAGTTGTGCCAAATTTCGGCCAAAAACCGAAACACAAATTCGTTTAGAAAATTTGCCCTCCATCAACAGCCTATCACCGGACGGGGACTGAAGCATGAGTTTTACCGCAACAGGGGTGCTCCTATTGCGGTAGTAATAAAGTTACCAAGTGATGAAGATGGTTTACTTTCGGTTCAGTTTCCAGGACAATTCCGAAGCAATTTGCTCCTTGGTCTTGCCTTGTGTGTCAATACCTTCCTTCTGCGCAGCGATCACGAGTGGATCATCAGCAGCAGGGGAAGCGTTGGAGACTGTGATGGGAGTTGTACCGGGGCCACTCTCACCTTTTGAGCCCTTTTCAAACTCCCGTCTAGCCTGACCCAAAGAACGTGCTAGCTGAGGTATACGACTTGCCCCAAAGAGCAGGATCACAACAGCCGCGATCAGGATGATGACAACCGGATCATCCAATGCCATAACTCATTCCAACCTTCCCAAGCTAGCACCTATCCCATTCTGATATTTAAGGAGTGACCAAGATTTACAATGAATCGCTAATTGCGATAAGCCTGTTTTCTCCGAGATCGGCCACTATAGGGACGAGTGTCGCGGGGCCTGCTTTGATCAAATCTTGGGCGATCTCTCTGTCCCGAGAATCCCCCGCCTCTTGCAGTGTTTTCAGTGAAACTGAAAGATCCGCCATGAGGGCGGGGTGCACCCGGCGGGGGGCTATTGTCTCGATGCGGACGATATTCTCTGTTTTCGCGATAACCCCGACCACCCCTCCTCGATCCATAGTGCTGAGCCTGCGAGGAGTGATCTACTTGTGGGGGCTTGTATCCTGGTGGCAAAATGTCTGCCACTCTTTTGATCTGAGCCTCGGTCATTCCGGCAATACGGTTGAAATCCGGATACTCTGAATTGGATACTAGTGAGATAGCATGTCCTGCTCGTCCCGCCCTAGCGGTACGGCCGATTCTGTGAAAGTACGTCAAAGGATCTTGGGGAACGTCATAATTTATGACGTGACCCACAGCAGGGACATCGATGCCTCGGGCAGCTACATCTGTGGCTACAAGGATATCTATTCGGCCGTTCCTAAAGCTCTGCATGGCATGCTCTCGGCGATTCTGGGAAAGATCACCGTGAATCGGAGCCGCCCTAAATCCTTGCGCCTGTAATCTTTCAGCCAGTCTTTGAGTTTTGATTTTGGTTGCGCAGAAAATGATCCCTGAAGAAATAGAATTCTTTCTGACATATTCTACTAGCGCCGGAAACTTACTTCGTTCGTCCACAATCGCGTAGGATTGATCAATCTCGTCGATGGACAGCTCGTCACTGTCGATCAGAACTTCCACGGGGTTGTTCATGTATCGATCCGACAACCGCACGACTTCACCCGGCATCGTGGCGGAGAAGAGCGCGGTCTGGCTGTCGTTGGGAAGCTTTCTCAAGATGAAGTCTACGTCGTCAATGAATCCCATATCCAGCATTCGATCGGCTTCGTCCAATACGACAAATCTCACGTCCTGAAGATCGATCGTTCCCCTTTCCAAGTGGTCGATCAGTCGTCCAGGGGTGGCCACAACTATCTGCGGGGTCTTCTTTCGCAGCCTTTCGATCTGCGGCGTAATAGCCTGCCCGCCATAGATGGAGTAGGCTTTCACATTGGTATGCCTCGCGATCTTGTTGAACTCGTCCGTTACCTGAAGGGCGAGTTCTCTTGTCGGGACAATCACCAGTCCTTGAACGTAGGCCTTGGAACTATCTACTTTTTGAATCGCCGGAATGGCGTATGCTGCTGTTTTACCCGAGCCTGTATGCGCCTGACCGATGACATCTCTTCCCTCTAACAGAGGCGGTATCGCCTCAGCTTGTATGGGAAACATCGTTTTGTACCCAATCTCATTAAGACTTCTCAAGACTTCCGGCACTAAGTGGAGTTGTTCAAAACTCGGGACCGGTTTCTCCGATTTTTTCTCTTCAATACTGTTTGCTTGCAATTTTGGTTTTCACTTTGGTTTGGTCTAAATCCAATTGAAAATGGATAATCAAGCTTCAGACATGGGGCAAATGGATCTCCATTGCCCTTCATTTTTCCATTGCTCGGATTCGCTAAATTCCACTTAGCGATCACCTTATCCTTCTTCAACTGTTGGAGCCTCTGATTGAGGCAAACCAAGAATCTACGATTCACGAGCTAAAGATTAAGCGTCAAAAATCGTCTTTACCGGTCTGTCTGGGAAAACAGGAGCTCTTAATTTAGTCTTCGAGCGAATTTGGGTACGTTCAGATATTTAAGGTTTGAAAGACCTTGATCACTTCGCGTGCGCTCAGTTTTTCCTTTTAGAGCGATGGCAGGAGGCGAATCTTCTCGAAGATTCGAATTCGCCGTTTGATTTAGGCGATTTGCCTTTGCGATCGCGCAACTTTTCCTCCTGATCATTTAGGCACACTAGTCTTGATTCGTTCTCGGATGTAATTTAGGCAGTCTCCAAAAACCGAGCGTGGCCCAGAGACTAAATTGTTCACCGAAGAGCAAATGTACTTTTTTCGGAATGAAGGATAAACCATATATTTCAAAGATACGCCTTGTTTACTTGCCCTAAAATGGTAACCATCTGTCCAAAATGCGGCAAGAAAGCCTGGAAGCCGTACAAGTTTGTAATTAAAGGAAAAAGTGGGAAGAATTATACCTACCTCGTCTATCGTCACAACGAAAAGAAGCGACACACTCCACGGAAATGCTACGTGGCCCAAAAGAAGGTGACGAAGCGGAACATGAAGACCTCCCCAGCAAAACGGGTTTCACGAGCGCACAAAAAGTAGTCGTAGACTAAAAACCCCGGAATCGTTTCCGGGGATCAGGATTTTTGCCCGCTCTTCGAAGCGACCATCAGCACGGAAGTATTTTTTCGAATCGCTTCAGTAAACTCGATCAATTGTTTCAGTTGATCCTGGTCCAGAGCTTTCATCAGTTTAGCTATTTCTTTCCTATGAGATTTGAAGATCTTATTGTACAATTTGGACCCGGTTGTGGTGAGCTCCACCTTTACCAATCTCCGGTCTTTGGGATCTCTCTGGCGTCTGACATACTGTAGTTTTTCCAGATTATCTACAATGGTCGTGATGTTTGCAAAAGTAACCGTCATCTCCTTGCCAATCTCGCTCATAGTAAGCTGTTTGGTTCGCGAGGTTCCAATTACTCGAAGCACAGTATACTGAGGGGGAGTCAAACCATATTGCCGCAGGTCCGACATGATGTAGGCGTATACCATCTTGTAAGTGTCTGCAAAATTATGCCAGGCTAGATTTTCGATCGGATCATCGCTGGTCTTGGTTGTTTTTTTACTTTGAATACTTTGCAAGTTAGCGTGTCGCGATCTGTAATTGAAACTTGAGTTTCCGACGCTGCTTCGGAAAGGCGAAACACGAGAGATCTGCCCCAATACGGATCCCCTCGGATCCCCAAAAGCTCTGTTCCGACAAAGTCTTCACGTTTGCTTAACGGAATTCAGTTATTCTTTTCTGTTGAATTGATTGTTTTAGAAGTTCTGAATTTTCAATCCAATGCTCCTTAGAGATAATGAAGTTCGAACAGGCGAAAGCCAAGGCCTTGGCAATGGTATCGAAGCTCCTGTAGCCGCCCGTCAGAAGAGTCCTGATGCTTTCCCGGACGTTCCAGACTCCTACCGGAAGAATGTAACCCGGATGAATCTCTCGCAGCATTATGGCACCAGCCTGTCTACGTATTCCTGAGAGGTATTCCGACACAGCAAATCGCGTGGAATAGTAGCAACCTCCGGGTCTGGCGTATGTCTTTCTCCCCCAATAGCCTTCGAAGTCGCCGATCATTTCAGGCCTCGAGCCAAACTTGTTCCATGCAGTCCCGGAATGCCACGCTTCGATCCACTCGAAATTCCATTTCTCTGGAGTGAGAATACCCACGTAAACATTGTCGAGATTAGTCAAGGCAAAAACCCGGAATTCGTCGATCGTTTCGTACTCTTTTATTTCCTCGACCAATCTCAGAGACAGAGTGCTGTCCAGCGCGGTAATGCTCCATCTTGTCGGGACAAGTTTTCGCTTTTTTTTCTGGCCGAAGACCCCTACGGAAAAGGCCTTTTCCAGCCGGGAAAAGAGCACACCTTCCCGATAGAGTGAAAAGACTGCATCAGCAGCCTTGAGGTCCCTGTCGTAGTACACTTTTTCGATTCTTTGATCTACCGAGATATTACCTGCCGGCTTGAAATTCTTCATCGGAGCACTGGGGCCAAAGGGCTGACTGTTCTCGCTAAATGAAACCCGGTTCACGGGCCGCTTTTCAAGCGAAAGTTCCGAATCTGCCGGCTTGTCCGACATTGCGACCTCTTGGAGAGTCTCCACTAAGTTGCCTCCCATTTGGGCATCTGTGATGTTTGCCCTAAAACAGCCCCGAACCAGACTGTAGCGATAATCTACGATCTCTTCAATCGATTTTCCTTTCCACATTTCGGGCGTATCCAGGTACGAAGTCTCACCAAAGATTGCGGGGACCATGGGACCGATGAAAACCTTGGGATAACCAAATCTTCCTACAAACACTCCAGGAGGTGAGGAGCCCTGAATGAGTTCGGAAGTCAGAAACCCTTGGGCGTGCTTTGCAAAACCTTCCGCCTTAGCCAGTATGGGACACCTAGACTTCCCGCAGAGTAACTTGGCACCCCGGCAAGCTAGACACATCTCCGCGGTCGGACGCTCTATTACCAGCTTGGTCCTCCAGTGGGGATTAGCAAAGAGAGTCTTCGGGATGTACCACGGAATTGAAGACAAATTGAGCTTGTTGACCCCAGCAGTTGGATAACGAAATACCTTCAGTTATCGGGAGAATTCCCAGAGTTCGGCTTCTTCTGAGAATCTTGTCGGTCTAGCTCTTCCAGGAATTGTTTTCTCATTTGGGCTTTCTGTCGCGTGACGAGGATTTCGGTGATCGCCAAAATGGCGAGAGCCCCACCAGCAAGAATAGCATACTCGTTCATCCTCGTTAATCCACACTCGACGGAATCGAAGAAAGATCGAAGTGAACTGCAATTTCCAATCTCCTATAGTTTTCGATGTAGTCCAGGGCAAACCGGTCGGCATTTTTTTCAGTCCCGCGATGATGTCCCGATGACGATCTAATGCAATGGTACATCTCGTGGAGAACTACAAAGGGATTGAAAAAATGTTCCTGGTCCGCGAATGTAATGGAATTGGCTGCCACCGAGTACACTGCAAGGGCGATTTTCTTCCCCTTGGTGTGACCAATCTGTAGGGTGGGAGGTTTCACGTGAAATTTTCTGCTTACCAACCTCACAGCCTCTTCCGTGTTTCGAGACAGGATCAATCCCACGATTGCAGTCTTGAATCGCGGGTCATCAAGATCGAGAAGTTCATCCTCTAAGTCTTTCTTCAAAATGAAGATCTCTCCGCATCAAGTTTTAGGCGTAGGCTATCTCCAAGCAACGATGAATGGATAGTTCTCCTTGTCGAGGAGCCGGCCGATAAAGTGCTTTAGATAACGATCGATGTTCAACTTGAGGGCATCGCGTGGACTGATCCAGATTGTTCCCTGAATTTCATTTGCGTCCACCACGGGCTTTGGATCTCCTTCTGCTGAGCAGAGATAATCGAAGAAAATAAAGTGCGCCTTTTTCCAGAATTCTTTCGGATAGATCACCTGCTGAATGGAGACGAGCTTTAAGACCTCGATATCCAGGCCTACCTCTTCCTTGATCTCCCGTACGAGGGCGGCCTCGCAGGTTTCCCCCAGTTCGACATGTCCTCCAGGGACCGTGTAGAGACCCGGCCATTTGTGAGAGTCACAGAGCAGGACCTGGCCGTCCTCTCTCTGAATGAGTCCTCCTACCGTAGGCTCTGGATAGGACTGCGAAAGCAAACCGGCTCGATTCCCTTCTTGCCAAGTATGTATATCTGACTTCGGCATACAATGCGAGGGGAGTCCAGCGGCCGGGGGCCCCCTAGGAGATAATCCACGCGCGTGCGAAATAGAGACGCACAACTGGCTAGTTTTTCGGAAGGTATAAATTACTGTAACTTTGCAGTATGGAATCCCAAAATGACCATTAGCCAGTTTGAAGCCGAGCCCTTGAGGGATGAACCCAGTTCTCTTTCAGAGGACAATTCTCCGAAATTTACCGTTGTTCAGCAAAACAAGCGCAATCCGCCGGCGCGGAATACTTCGCGGTTTTGGTTTGAGAGGTTTCTCGCGGTCATACAGCGACAAAATCCTGGGATTATAGACGCTGCTTTCGTAGGACAGATCGCACCGAGCAATGAGGGCAAGCTACTGGCTCAGCTCAAATTTCTCGGAGTCATTGACGAGCAGGGCAAGCCCACGCGACTCTTACCGATCTTGAACATGGTAGGTGAAGAACAAAAGAAAGCCTTCCGGGAGATTGCTGACACAGCTTACAGGGATCTTCAGGGCGAGGTGAAGATGGACAAAGCTGTGCCCGATGATCTCGTGAATTTCTTTATCCGGAAATATGCTTTCACCAGAGACAAAGCAATCAACGCAGCGAAATTTTACCTCTATCTTGCAGAAAAGGGTGGGATTGCGGTTTCGGGGGAGCTAGGGTCTTTCCTGACCGAGAAAGCTCCGAGCCCGGGACAGTCGTCCGGCGGAGTATCCTTGGTCTCCGGAAGAGCATCAGAAAGACCTTTGGCTAGAACCCAAGCCCGCGAACTGCGGTCTTCCTCACCCGTTTCGTTAAGCCGTCAGAATCATGCGCGAAAAAACAGACCGATCGAGCTGGAAGAAAGAGCGCCCATTCAGGCGGTCATCAACATAAAACTCGAGAAGGATACACCCAAAGAGTACTGGGACAGAGTTCTCGCGTTGCTGGGCGAGAGACAGACCCAAGAGGAACCAATCGCTATCCAGACTAGTGCGGGCTCCGAAGCAAACCTGGATCAAGAGATTGGCTCTGACTCTGCCTTTTCTTAGGCAGAGGGCTTTACAGCTACTGTAACTTCTTGGGCGACAACTTCCACCTGAGGCGCGTCTGTCCTTGCTTCCCCGGCCTCGACCCACGCCATCTTTCGGCGTAGGGTTGAGGAATAGAGCACTTTCCAGTCCAGCCCTACCCGGTCCGCCCAGGCCTTGAAGACCCTCGGATCGATATAGTTGCGCAAGGACGTGTTTAGGTTGTAATCTCGCGTCATCTTGGTGAGCTCCACCTGCCGGCGCATTTTTTCCGCCCGCTGGGCAAGACGGAGCTTCTGTTTGTCGGTCTTTCCAACCTCTTGCTCCACTTCTTTCAACCGATCTTCTTTCTTTTGCAGGGACTGCTCGAAAGTCTTGGGAGGCGTACGCTTGTGATTGCAGGTCTTCGCTGCCTCAAGGTTAGCGAGTTTCGCCTGGTAGAGCTTGTCGAACTCCGGCGCGCCCTTTTCGAATTTGTTGTGTTTCTTCAGATACGCCTTCACAACAGTTGTTGCGTGAAAAGTTCGAAAGACCTTGGCCGTCAGACCGGGGGCGGCCTCTCCCAGAAATTCATTCACGTGCCGTGAAGTGATCCCGTCAAAGATCAAGTCGTCAGGCTTCTTTCCCTTGGTAAATTGCTTCAGATTCTCAATGGCTTTTTGATCCCGAGGTTCAACCTGCAAGGTCTTTTGCCACCGCACGTAGTCTTTTCCAAAAAAGTCGAAATCAACCGCATTGTCGTCCTGGAATTTCAAATGTTCCACTCTCAGCGTCGAAGCGCCGACAGTGTCTGCCTCATCTTCGTCTTTCTCATCGCCCACCCTCATGGTTAGCCGGTCGATCAGAAAACAGGCGGTGGCGGTTCTGCGAACTTTCATGTCCTTCGAACCCATCGATTTCGAGATGAAACTCCTCACCGTGTCGATGGTCTTTTCCAAGTCCACCGCTTTGTCGTACTTGCTCTTGTCCCTTGCTTGTCGGATGCTGGAGGAGTCGTGCAGCCAGACGTACTTTACTTTCTCCGAAAGCTTGTCGGTCCAGCAGGCAATCCACATGCAGTCAGGCGCATGAATGATCTTCCACTTTCCCGACGGAATAGTAGCGGTCTCATCCACGTTGAGGGTGATATCCTCCTCTGTTATGCGAGGCTTCCAGTGCCCCCTCATCGGATGCTGACCACGTCCCATGAAAAGACCCGGAGGTTCCACAACCCAGTTGGCGATTTCCGTTCGGACTCCGTCTACTGTGGCGTACCCAAACTTTTCTTTGAGGACAAGGCGTTTCGCCTTCCGTTCGGCCGCGATGGCCTTCTTCTGTTCCTTAGTAAGCTCTACTTTCTCCGGCAGGGTGGGAAACTCGATGTCGAGGATCTTTACGTCCTTGAATCTATCGGGAAAGAGCTTCAGAAAATCCGAGAGGAAATTGGCTTGAAAGACCGGATCCTCCACGTAGGGGGTGCCAATTTTCTTAGCCCAGGCGACTGCCATCTCCTCCTGGGCCAGATTCATGTTCAGAACCTCGCCGCGAATCCTAATTTGGTTAGTTCTTGGATCCGACTTGTAGGTTTCAGGAAATGAGACACCAAAGTGCGACAGCGAAGACCATTGATTTTTCTTGAGCTTTGGCTTTTCTTCGTCTTCGCTAGCGTCCTCATCGTTTTCCTCATCTAATCCCTCGTCCAAATCTGGCATAACTGCAACAGCACTCCTTTTTATCGAAATGGTAATAGCTACTTTTGGAAGGCTATCCATAGCTACAGGCCTTCCTCACTCATAAAAATTGTGTATGTAGCGTCAAAGTCCGCGGAATTCGCTCTTGGGCCAGTGCTGCCAACGGTTCTGCGCGAAGGATTCCAGAGTGTTCCTGCATTCTCAGTTTCAAC
The DNA here is from genome assembly GCA_030043455.1 of Nitrososphaerales archaeon. Next base: position 18,933 of record JASHXQ010000167.1, read on the forward strand.
TTTTATGTACCTTATCTCATACTCGCATCCCTGTCTGGAGCAATGAGCAAGATCAAAGACCCCTCGCTCGCACCGGCGGGTCGGCTGAAGATTGATTGGGCGGAATCTAGGATGCCCGTCTTGATGAACCTACGGGCCGCCCACTCTAAGAAGAAGAGCCTGCAGGGTGCGAAAATCGCGGGATGTCTTCACGTTACCAAGGAAACTGCAGTTTTGGTGGAGACCTTCAAAGCAGCAGGAGCTCAGGTATCTTGGTCAGGTTGCAATCCTCTTTCCACGCAGGACGATGTCGCGGCAGCTTTGGACGCTGGAGGAACCGAGATTTTTGCATGGCGCGGACTGTCTTCTGAAGACTATTACTGGTGTATCGAGGAAACTCTTCGAGACAACCCGGAATTTACACTCGATGACGGTGGGGACCTCATTTTTACTGTGCATACCAAGCACACGGAATATCTCAAGGCGCTCCGAGGAGGTACGGAGGAAACCACCACCGGAATCCATCGAATTAGAGCGATGGCGAAAGAAGGGAAGCTCAAGTACCCAATTATCGCTGTGAACGATGCCGAGACCAAATCTGACTTCGACAATGTCTACGGGACAGGGCAGAGCGCGATTGACGGAGTCATCCGGGCGACTAACGTGCTCTTTTCCGGAAAGAATGTCGTCATTTCAGGATATGGTCACTGCGGACGGGGTCTGACCTCACGTGCTAGGGGGTTGGGCGCTAATGTAATCGTAACCGAGGTTGACCTGATTAAGGGACTGCGAGCGAGGATGGAGGGGTTTGAAGTGATGCCGATGGAACAGGCTGCATCCCTTGGGGACATTTTCATCACCGCCACGGGAGTCAAGGACGTGATCACCAAGAGCCACTTTCTGAAAATGAAAGACGGTGCTGTTCTGGCGAACGCGGGTCATTTTAACGTGGAAGTTTCCGCTGCGGATCTGGAAGCTCTCGCCGCGAAGAAGCGAGAGATGAGGCCCGACAACGTCGAGTACACTTTGCCCAACGGAAACCGATTGTACCTGCTTGCCGAAGGTCGGCTTGTCAATCTTGCGGCTGCGGAGGGTCACCCGAGTGAAGTGATGGACATGAGTTTTGCCAATCAGTTTCTATCCATTTTGAGGCTCGTGAAAGAGGGCAATTCCATGAAACCAGGGGTCTACGAAATCCCCCGATCTCAAGACGAGGAGGTTGCTCGATTGAAACTTCAGAGCTTGGGAATCAAGATCGACGCTCTGACTCCAGAACAGACTAGCTACTTGACCGGCTGGGAAGAAGGCACCTAATATCTTTCGCTTAGGTTTAGACGACTTGCGTTGGGCTCGTCTTCAGGAGCTCAACCAGCTCTGAGACTCGCAATATTGTAGAGTCGGCCTGGCTTTCCGACTCGGCCAACTCTGTTGCAGATAAGAGACGGTGTCTCGCAGCGAAGCCTTCCATGAAAATTACTCTGCCGAAGCCAGCATCCCTGGCTCCCTTCAGGCTTCCCTTTTCTTTCCCGCCCACGAACACACAAGCTCGAGGCTCCACTCCAATGTGAGCCACAATATCGTTGTATGCCTCCTTGGAAGGCATTGCCAAACCAGAGTTGCATGAAAAACCAGTTTTCTCGAACACTCCGGAAAGTGGTGACCGGAACCAAGTCGTGATCTCCCGCGAACTAGTGTTGGATAACGCTGCCAGTTTGAGTCCCTGATATTTGAGGTTGTGAAGAGCCACCACGACATCCGATTTTGGATTCTGCAAGGCCATATCGTAGTAACGTCCGAGCAGGGTGTCCACGATTAGCAGATCGCCTCTTGTCGGAGCTCTCCCATTTTTCTGTGAAACGTAATCTTCGATCAGGTCGAGAGGCTTTCTAGAACGGCTGGTGTATCTGATTTGGGCAGAATCGTTCCAGTACTTCTCGAAGGCTTTCGCATCGAGATTGAACACTTCGGCAATTTTGGCGATAGTGTTGAAGTCCTTCGGGCGAAAGTCGTCTGGATCCACAACCGAATTAAACAGATCAAAAACCACAGCTAAAGGGCGACTCCCCTGTCCGGAGATATTACTTTCCACCAACAATCAGCTGGCGAAAAAGTCGTCAAAAGTGGTAGAAATAACGAGTGGCTTCTAAATCGGTAGGCGAAATTCGTCACAGGGAACTTGATCCCTGTGATAGAATTTCCCCGAGCTGGAAATTCAAATTTTGTGAGTTACATCGACTTGACTTTTTCAGCTTCCTTTGCAACAGTCGCGTAGTCGGGCTCTACTCCGGGATTCTCAGAGACCCACTTGAATCGGACAACCTGATCGGGATCCAGTACGTAGACAGCCCTCTTTGAAGCTGTGTACCCTTTCATGCCGGCGAAGTTTTCGTGATAATTGTTGAAGGCATGAACGGCTTCCCGATTGAAATCGCTCAGTAGCGGGAAGTTGATATTGTTCTGGGTCTTCCAAGCCTTGTTGGCAAAAGGAACATCGACGCTGATGCCCACGACGTTCATTTCATTGAATTGTGCCATGCTGTCTCTGAAGGTGCACATTTCTTTGGTGCACGTACCTGTAAAAGCTCCGGGATAGAAAAGTAGGATTTGCGTTTTCCCCTTCAAACTCGAAAGTTTCACTGGATTCCTTTCGCTGTCGTATAGCTCAATGTCCGGGATTGTCTGGCCGACTTCCATAGTAACGATCGCTTTCTGGTAGATTTCTCGTCAATCCTAGTTATTTGAAGATGGCTGGTCACTCTAGAATCAATTCAAGGCGGAATCAAGGAAAGCCGAGTGTTTCTTCCAAGCGTCCTCAAGAGAGGAAAGCATTTCTTCCCTGCAACTCATACAAAGAAACTCTTCCCCCAGAGCGTTCTCTTCCGCAGGATTCTCGATTATTTGGTCGCATGAAAGGCAGTGTACGATCTTGGATCCTCTTCCATCCAACGACTTTTCTTTCAAAGCTGCCCCCTGGTTTAGGCGACTCGCTTGAGCTTTTCCAGCGTTTCCAAATACTTCGAAATTAAATCGAGCAATTGAGCTTGTTGAGCCGGATCCTTTGTCGCATCTAACTGTTTCGAGAGTTCGCTTAATTTGTCTTCCATTAATTTTCTCAAGGAATCCGTCGCAGGCGAGACCGATTTCACAAGTTCCCTAGTTTCCACTCTTGAGGGGACTGCTTCCCTCGCCGGGCCTCCCGAAAGCAATGCCTGAAGATCGTCTTCGTTGGTACAATAGATCTTTCCCTGGTACTTTATCTGGACAGCTCCACAACGGGGGCAGGGCTCCTGAAGGAGAGTGGCTCCTCGCTCGACCAATTCGGCAGTCAGAGCCATCTTGGATTTTTCCGAGGTCTCAGACAAAGTTGTTCTTAATTCGGTCGTTAAAGCTATTTCTCAATTATTCCTCATTATACGAGAGATTTCGGCGATATGATTGTAATCTCGGGTGTGATCTCGAGTTTTCTATCAGGATAGACTGGCCAAATTTGATAAGGTTAATAGTCGACTTTCCCCTTAGTCCTCCAACGACCAAAGGGGTATGAGGAAATAATTGGTAGCAGTTCCAACCACCATCGCTGGTATCGTATCCATCATTCTTTTGTTTGCTGATGGGCTGGTCTTCGGCCTGGCAGCTAAGAAAGGAATCACTTCGGCAATTTTGATTGTAGTCGGTATAGTTCTCGCCGGTGCGATCGGTTTAGCCATTCCTTTCATCAGTCTGTCCGATGTCTGGTCGCACATAGTCAATATCGCGCTTTCGCAAGCTAATCATATTGGTGCGATCTTTTACTCCTTCCCAATATTCTGGATCATCGGGTTCGGCATCGGCCTCTGGAAGGGCTAGCCGGAAGCGTTGATATATCGACGTTGACCCGCCTTCCCTGAAAGAATGCGTAGGCCGGTTACTGACATTGCGCTGCTAGCTTACATCGCCAAGAAAAATGCGAAAGTACTAAGCTATACCGAAGCAACGAAAGCTTGCAAGAGCAGCAGCTCTGCTAGCAGAGCTCTACATCAATTGATCGGGGAAGGTGTTCTGGAGCCCAAGCCGAAGCTTTTGGGACTCCGGTACGTTACCCAATACATGGTCACACAAAAGGGTAAACAGGTGGCGGAGCTTGCGCTTCAGTTAACGGAATTACGCGAAGTAGCTAAGACGAACTCATCTCAAATCCGACTAGTGGGCGTAGAGGAAAGCTCGAAGAAACAGGGTTCTCCATCAAATTCTGGACGGAATAAAGCGTCCGGTAAGAAAAGAAGAACCGAGAAGGACGCCACCAATATTTTGGATAGCCCAGCTTCAGGCGAAGCAAAGCCAGCCTAAATTATTTCGATCTGTCTTTGATAGTCTTGGTCAGGACAAAATCGAGAATTCCGCCACTCTCGTAGTATTCTCGCTCCACTATGGAATCCAGTCGTACTCTGAGATTTCTTTCCATGATTTCCCCATTTTCCCTCTCGACCTGCAGTTTTGCTTTCGAAGCAGAATTCAAGGCACGAGCAATGTCCGCAATGGAAAACGTCTCAGTGCCATCCAGATTAAGGGTGTTTGCATTTGTTCCCGGCTCGAACTGAAGGGGGAGCACGCCCATACCGATCAAATTACTCCGGTGTATTCTCTCGAAACTTTCGGCGATAACAGCTCGGACGCCAA
>JASHXQ010000168.1 GCA_030043455.1 Nitrososphaerales archaeon
CATCCTCCATGACAAGACAAAGTACTTCACTTTCGCGAGCCCACCGAATGAGCTGGTTCTCGAAAGTGGAGAAAGTCTGGGTCCAATAACTCTCGCCTTCGAAACCTACGGCGAGCTCAATAGCTCAAAGTCGAATGCGATCCTGGTGCTGCATGCGCTTTCCGGTGACGCTCATGCAGCGAGCCTAGGGGAAAATGGTTCCAAAGCCGGGTGGTGGGATACCATCATAGGTCCAGGTAAAGCCATTGACACTGAAAAGTACTTTGTGATCTGCTCTAACGTACTTGGGGGGTGCAAGGGATCGACCGGTCCATCTTCTACCAACCCAAAAACGGGGAAACCCTATGGATTGGATTTTCCAATCATAACCATCCCTGACATGGTACACTCCCAACGATTTCTCATAGATCATCTGGGAATAGAAAGGCTGCTTTCCGTCGTCGGCGGATCCATGGGAGGAATGCAGGTGCTTCAATGGATGGTTTCATATCCCGAGATGATCCGCTCAGCCATTCCCATCGCTACGACGATGAGGCACTCGGCCCAGCAAATTGCCCTAGATGAAGTCGGACGCCAATCGATTATGGGGGATCCGAGCTGGAGGAAAGGAAACTACTATGGCAGTGCGTTACCAGAAAAGGGGCTGGCCGTGGCGAGAATGGTGGGGCACATTACGTACATGAGCGATATTTCCATGGACGAAAAATTCGGTAGAAGGACGAGAGGGCCGTTGAAAAACTCCAAATTCGATCCTGTGTTTGAAGTCGAGAAATATCTAGAGTACCGGGGGGATGACTTTGTGAAGAGATTCGATGCCAATTCATACCTGTACATAACCAAGGCGATGGACTACTTCAATCTCTTGGATCTGAAGGAGATCGATCAAATCTTCAAAGGTCTCAAGGCCAAGGTGATGGTAATCGCTTTCAAGTCTGATTGGCTTTATCCGGCATACCAGTCGAAGGAGATTGTTAGGGCGTGCAAGCTCTCCGGTGTTGAAGCGACCTACTGCGAGGTCAATTCTTCATACGGGCACGACGCGTTCCTCTTGAGGGTTGACGAGGAGACGCATTTGATCAGACATTTTCTAAATACCGTGTCCAATGGGAAAAGCGTAAAGGAAACTCTTCCAAATGAAGCTCGAGCACCAAATAATCGTTGATTGGGTCGAAGAGGGCTCGAGTGTCATAGATCTTGGCTGTGGCGATGGAGAGCTTCTTTCTCTACTCGTGGAAAAAAAGAAGGTGCATGCCCAGGGAACGGAGATCGATGAGCAGGCGATCTACAAATGCGTAGCGAGGGGGCTCAGCGTCTATCAGGAAGATATTGATGCTGGTCTAGCAGGGCATCCCGATGGATCGTTCGACTATGCGATACTCAGCGAGAGTCTTCAGCAGACCAAGCGGCCAGACTATGTCCTGGGAGAAGCTTTGCGCGTGGGAAAAAAGCTCGTGGTAAGTTTCCCCAATTTCGGGCGATACACGGTCAGGTTCCAGATCCTTTTCAGTGGGAAGGTTCCGGTCACACCGGCGCTACCTTTTGAATGGTACGATACGCCGAATTTACATTTTTTGAGTGTTTCTAATTTCTTTGATTATTGCAAAATGCGAGACATCCATGTGATAGCTTCAGCTTACATCACAAGCGGCCGCCGAGTGAAGAATTTTCCCAACTTTCTGGCGGAGACCGCCATTTTTTTGGTAACAAAAGGAGGGGTTTAGCAAGTCGCCTCGTAAACCGGAGGTTCGGGAAGTTTCCTCTCTTCGAAAGGCTGAAGATGTCGAATATGGTTCCAATTACCATAGGGATGCCAACTCCGATTAGGACATCTCCCAAGAAGAGATAGTCTTCAAGAGTTCCGGCTCCGGCAAGGCTTTGGTAATTAATTGTGAAACGGGCTCAGAGTTGATATTACCCATCCCAGAACTCTCTAAACGGGGACAGGATTCGGCTCAGATCTGCGAGCCGAAATAGATTCTTAGAAATTCTCCAATCGTGGAAACTTTCAGGCGATCAACTTCTGAAGATTCCCTTTAAACTGTAAATACCGAGGGTCAGATTTGCCGCAACGATTCTCAAAAATGAATCCAAGATCCGTTAGTAAAGCAAGAATCGTTGGTATAACTGCAATTGCAGCTATCTTCGTCATGTCTATGGCGTCGGTATCTTTCGCAAACACTGGTAAAGTAGAGTTCTTGATATCCAAGAACATCAATTGCTTCAACTATTCCTTCTGTAGTGGACCACCTTTTGTCCAGAACCTTGGGGTGACTGCGTACGCAGACCATACATTCTCTGGGACGGGCGTAACAATCCAATACACTGCCAAAGGCAGCGTAGCGTACAGTGCAACCGAAGTGCTAATCGGAACATGGGTGGTTGTTTCTGGATATTTTGTCATTACTGGTAGTAACACCACCACTATAGTAATGGGTGATCACGCAACGACAACGACGACCCACTACTCCAACGAGGTGACCAATGTTCCTGCCACCCCAACCAAATTGGACTGCGCTCAGATGGTGGGTGCTCCCTGTCCGAAGGGTGTAACTGCTAGCGAAACCGTCGTGAAAGTTTCGTAGAACGCGATCTGAAGGGAACTTACTATTTGACAGCTTGAGTGGGAAGCTGTCATTCCTTTTTCATTACTGTTATCTCTTCATACCGAACTCTTTGTCCTAGACTCCGGAAATCCCCTGAAAGCATCGCAAGAGAGCCCCTGCGAAATCATTCGGAATTTCCAAGATCAATATCGGTATCCTGAAAACATTTTCATCCTGTTCTCTTGTCCAAAGTATCTGCTTCCATGAAGGAGTGAACCCTCACATTGCCTTTTCGATTCGGAAAAACTTCGCCCGTGTGACTTTCCGTGAGTTCGATGGGCGGAGTGGATCACGCCAGAAAACTTAGATCGTTTTGAATGCTCTAAATTTGGTACGTGTCCTGTAAAGGAATAGAGCCGTCAAGGGGATGACCAGTGCAAGAAGAGATCCGAATGGAAATTCCGGCGTGGGCAGAACTACAGAAGTTACTTGGAGCGTGAAAATTAATGGTTGCTCAGAACCCCCGGAGGCGCCGAGAGTCGAAG
>JASHXQ010000169.1 GCA_030043455.1 Nitrososphaerales archaeon
GATGATCCTTCTTCGACTTTTGAACCGACCAAGGTCGAGCCCAACGTCCCTAACATCAACACGGTTCCAGGTGTGGATATTTTCTACTTTGATTGCAGGGTGCTTCCCGAGTATTCCCTCGACGACGTGCTCGGCGACATTCATACAGCCATACAAGAATCCAGCTCCCGGAACGGTGTCGAGATTTCTCTCGAGATCATCAACCGCGAAGATGCAGGGCCAGCTACCTCCCCGTCGAGCCCGGTCGCACAGCTTCTGGGCGCATCGATTCTGGAAGTAACCGGAAAGACGTCAAATTACGTGGGAATTGGTGGGCAGACTGTGGGCAATCTCTTCCGGAAGAAAGGGTATCCAACCGTCGTGTGGAGCACCGTGGACGATGTCCCCCACGAACCCAACGAGTACTCGAAAATCGTGAATCTAATTTCTGACGCGAAGGTCTTCGCAGCTATGCCGCTGTTTGCCGGCTAGTGCGAATTTCAATAATCGAATCTTGATTCGCCACTTTTTGTCCGGGATTGGAGATCGTGCGGTCGTAAAGCAAGTCGCTACAATCTTATTACTCTCCGGCCTAGTCGTTGGTCTGAAAAATGAAAAAGGAGCTTTCCGAAATAGAGATTGGAGACCTGATCCACGGCGCGACAATTCTAGGGGTCGGGGGCGGTGGAAACCCTCAGAATGGCCTCAAGTCTCTGATGGAATTGTACAACGCCGGAAGGAAACTCAAGATCTGGACGCTGGACGAATTTTCAGCGGAAGATCAATTTGCTAGTCCTTATTTTGTGGGGTCTGTTGCACCCTCGAATTCTTCAAAGAAAGAGCTCATGAAAACAGTAGAAGATCCTATTAGAGTGGCGTTGGGGTTGCTGGAGAAGAAGTTAGGAAGGAAAATCTCTGCTACGATCGCGAGCGAAATTGGAGGTGGCAATACCGCGGCCTCGGTTGCGATAGCTTCCAAGTTAGGCATTCCAGCTGTGGACGGCGATCTGATGGGACGAGCGGGACCGGAACTGCACCAGAGTACGATTCACATATTCGGAGTTCCCATGGTTCCAGCGGGTATTGCGAGCGAAACCGGAAATGAAATCTCGATCGAGAAGTATTCGAGTATCGACGACTATGAAGCTATTGCCAGGTATTCAAGTGTAGTTTCAGGGGGACATGTGGCTGTTGTCGACAGCCCCCTAATGAAAGCAGAGCTGGAAAAGTGCATGGTGAGGGGCACAATGTCAAAGTGCATTGAGCTAGGGAAAATCCAGAGAGATGCGTTGGCGCTTGACAGAAATCCTGCTGAAGAGATCGCTAAGGCGCTCTCCCACGGGAGAGTAATATTTGATGGCGAGGTACATCATTACGCCTGGAAGGACGAGCGGGGCTTTTTGTTCGGCGATGCCGAGGTCACTGGCTTAGGAATGTTCGAAGGTCAGTCGCTTCGAAGCTGGATCATGAATGAGCATATTATGTGCTGGATTAACGATCAACCAGCGGTCATGCCGCCTGATTTAATTATATTCCTTGAGCCAGAGACTGGTTTCGGGATTACGAATACTAAGTTAAGGGAAGGAATGCACGTGACCGTGCTTGGGGCTAGCATAGATCCAATCTGGAGGAAGGAGAAGGGACTGGAGCTTTTTGGACCAAGGCGGTTCAAACTGGATTATGATTACATTCCTTTCGAATCCCTTCCAGTGAATCATCGGTCTGCTAATTCTTAGTTTTCGAGGCCAGCATCAGGCCACGAACTTTGGCAAGAAATATTCTCTTTAGGTCTACCTCATTCAATTAGAGAATTCGGAGGTCCACTTTCTCAATGTTCGATCTTTTGATTCGAGGCGGTACCCTTGTTGCCGATGGCATTCAAACAGTCACGGACATCGCCATACGCGACGGTAAGATCGCCCAGCTCGGCGGCTCCGTGTCTGCCGAGCATTTAGTGGACGCGACTGGAATGCTCGTTTTGCCCGGCGGGATCGATCCTCACGTTCATCTGAGCAAAACGGACCTCTGGGAAAATGCGATTGACGATTTTGAAAGTGGAACAGTCGCTGCAGCCGCGGGGGGTGTGACCACCATTGGGAACATGTCGGATCCGAACCGAGGAGAGAATTTGGTCTCCTGCGTACGACGTGTGGGCGAGGACGCGGCTAAAGGGGCTATCATTGATTACACGCAGCATCCGATTCTGTTAGACCCTTCGCACAAAAACGTAGAAAACTTTCCCAAGCTCCTTGAAATGGGCATCTCAAGCATAAAGATCTTCACAATCGATCCCTTCGGCCCATTTGATGCCAGAATCGACGAGTATGTTCACGCCATAGAGGAAGCAGGCCGCTTGGGCATTCTGTCCATGGTTCATTGTGAAGATTCCTCCACCATTCGCTTTGCGGAAGACAAGCTTCGAAAAGAGGGCAAAACAGATCCGCGATTCTTTCCTGAAACGCGACCGGATGTTGCGGAAGAGGTCGCGACGAGCCGAATAATCGCGATTTCAAGAATTACACACGCTCCTGTATACATCGTTCACATTTCTACCGCTTCGGCCTTAACAGAATGTGCCAATGCGCGAAGAGAAGGGGTCCCTGTTTATGTCGAAACCCGTCCCATTTACCTCTATTTCACAAAAGGGGTGCACCTTGATCCGGACGGAGCGAAATATGCCGGTTACCCTCCCCTCAGAAATAAGGAAGATCTGAATGCTCTTTGGAATGGATTGCGGTATGGCGAAATCGACACTTTTGGAAGTGACCATAACCCTTGGCTCCTCGCCCAGAAACTTGATCCGAAACTTACAGCGTTTACGGTTCTTGCGGGAATGTCGAATGTTGAAACGCTATTACCTTCTCTTTTCTCGGAAGGAGTGAACAAGCAAAGAATTTCTCTTGAGCGATTCGTGAAAATCACCTCATCGAATCCGGCGAAGCTGTTAGGCATGTTTCCCAAGAAGGGGACAATAGCTGTGGGTTCAGATGCCGATCTAGTCATCTGGGATCCCAAGTCCCATTATCGGGTGAAATCAGGCGATTTGCATTCGCGAGCCGACTTTGACTTACTCGATGGGAGGGAGATGGAGGGCCGGATCGAGTATACTATTTCGAGGGGAGAGGTCATCTTCGCGAAAGGGGAACTACAAGCAAAGCCCGGACGAGGACACCAAGTAAAGAGGTCTCCGCTTTTCTCTGATAGTAACTGGTCGTAGAGTGGAGTTTCATCTCAAGACACTAAGAAATGATCCAAAGCTCTGAAAACGAATAAATAATTTCAAAATTTCTTCCGAAATCACAGAAATGTCAGACACGATTCAAATTGGAGAAGTCTCCGCAGCGCCGGGAGAGCTGAAGTGGGGCCATGCGACCTGGGTGGAGCTAAGGGACAGTACTCGTGTGTATTTACCGGTGATAATTATGAACGGCGCGAGCGATGGACCAAGAATTACGATTAATGGTGCGACGCACCCCACGGAACATATCGGTGTTCACGCTCTACAAATTCTCCTCAGAGAGAAATTGGATCCAACCAAGTTGAAGGGAAGCGTTATCGCTTTTCCAGTCGCCAATCCCTTTGCACAGCAATTCAGCACATATGTTTCTCCTCATGATGGAATAAACATGAGCAGAACATATCCCGGAAGCAAAGACGGGACTGTCACACAGCGGTTTGCGAATTTCATCTGGGAAGAAGCTGCCCTAAAATCCGACCTGGTGATCGATCAGCATGAAAATGCAAAAGAAGCGTTGTACTTTAGCATAGTGGCTGGGACGAAGGACAAGGATACCGAGACAAAAGCGCTGAAGCTTGCGAGAGCTTTCGGCACCACGGTAATCAGAACTG
>JASHXQ010000170.1 GCA_030043455.1 Nitrososphaerales archaeon
CCGCATGGACGACCATTTTTTCAGGAGTTAACCCCGGAAAGCACGGGATCTTTGAGATGTTTGAGGTGCGTGAGGAAAAGCTGGTTCCTTCCAATATGCGGGCGACGGACGTGCCCCTTTTGTGGGATTACCTCACTTGGGCAAATAAGAGAATGCTCGTAGTGGGCATACCTTTCATCCATCCTGCCCCGAAAATAAATGGTGTCTTTGTCACTGGAAGGTTTTCCCCCAAACTGTCCTGTTATCCCGAAAACCTGGCGGACAGGTTTGATCTGAAGGGATTCAACTACGACGATCTCTCGATGGAGGAGAAAACGGAGAAAATCCTCGTTGAAGGCTCCGATAGCATCTCGACAAGGATCTTGGAGGGGCTGGAGCGCCGTACTGTCACGATTTCCAAAATGCTCGATTCGGAAAAGTGGGATGTGGCGACAATCGTCGAGGGCCTGCCTGATGATCTCCTCCACTTGAGTTATGGAGACAATACAATAGTCGACGAAATGTATCAGGCGCTGGACCGCCTATTAGGGCAGATCACCAAGAGAATGGATCCTGAAGATGCCCTGATCATATTCTCCGATCACGGCTTTTGCAAAGTCGAAGATGTACTCTTCATGAACGAATGGTTACTGAAACAAAAATATGCTTCACTAGATCAATCAGCATTGTCCCAATTACTGATTTGGCTAGGACTGGACTGGGATGGGTTGAACAAAAGAGGTTTCAGGAATCGAGCCTTTCGATATTTGCTTGTCCACTTTCCTTGGCTCGCCGAGAGAATCAAGAACTCGGTTCGATCCGGAATGGTTGTAGACGAAAGTCGCCAGATGAAGACCTCGAAGGTCTCCGCTTTCAGCATCAACGAGCCTCTTGCGTGGCTGAGAATTTCCGAGGGCGCGGGAAACTCAGTACCGGTGGACAAGTTGATCTCCGAGCTGGAGGTGCTGAAGAGAGAGGGATTGCTCAAGAATGTCTTCGAGACTGACAAGATCTACTCCGGCAAATTTGTCCGGTTCGCTCCAGGAAAAATTCTGGTCGAGGCCCCCGATGGGTGGGCGGTGGACACTCTCCGATGGAACCAGCGGCAAATTACGGGAAAGCCGCTCATTACGAAGAAGGGAGTTCATCGGCGTGAAGGCATCCTCCTCGCTTATGGTTGCAAACTTGAGAGCGATGCTCCGCGAGTCCACGATCTCGTGCCCACAGTACTCCATCTGTTGAAGCTGCCGGTGCCCGAAAATCTGGATGGAAAATCGCTGCTTGCTGAAAATTCTCACGAAGAACAGACCAAATTATTGCATGTGAGACAGTAGCTACTTACCAGCGTACCGAACCGGGAAGATCACGCATTTCGAATACCGGCGAGAGTTTATCTGATGAAGACTGAAAGTACTGGGAAGGCTCCCAGTTTCAAATGAAATTTGTCGTGATCATCTTAATCACAACTTTGTTGACATCTTCTATTGCCCTAATTTATTTCTCGTACAGTGCTTCGATTGTTCCAAGTACGAGATTTCCTACTTCCAAACCAGTTTTTGCATACTACTACGGATGGTACACAAAGACCGCCTGGTACGGAGGAATAGAGGGGCCGAACTCTCTAGCCGTGGCAGACGTTCCCCTGCTCGGCCTTTATGATTCTCAAAACATCTCTGTAATCGATAATCAGATCTCGGAAGCGCTCTCAGTCGGAATCAACGGTTTCATTGCTTCGTGGTGGGGCCCCCACAGCTACACCGATAACACGGACCAAATTCTGCTCAACCAGGCTGCTTCCCAATTCAACGATTTCAGCATGACCCTATATTTCGAGACGACAATCATTCAGAACATGAACGCCTCGTACTCTGAGGAGAGCTCTCAGATCGTGAGCGATGTGGCATATATCATGCAAACCTACGCATTCAATCCCGCTTTCACGCAAATCAACGGCAAGCCAGTTATCTTCTTCAGCGGTGTGGACAACTGGCCTCTTGAGTTCTGGGCAAACATAACGAGTGCGATTCATGCTATCTATCCCCAATTACTTCTCATCAGTGATTCCCTAAATCTCGTCGATCTGAGTGTGTTCGATGGAGCTGCCTCTTACGTCGACCTTGGGTACATGACCCAAAACTTGAGCCTTGACTCTGGAACTTATCCCACATTTACCAACCTCTCCCAAATCTCGCAGAATGAAGGAAAGTATTGGTTCGCCACCGCTTCCCCGGGATTCAACGGTACAAATGATGGCAAGACGCAGTTTCCAGTGGTTCCGAGAGATGCCGGAAGTACATACACCATTGGATGGGATATTGCTCAGAACTCGAATCCTTATGGGATCATCGTGGGTACCTGGAATGAGTACTACGAAGGTACGTCGATCGAACCAACCCAAGGCTACGGAGATCTATACCTTCAGCTCACAAGCCAGCTTGTAACCGCTTGGCAGACTCCTTCTTTGCACGTGCATCATTACTCCATTGAAGGAAACTTTTATCCAGAGCAACTAGCTTTAAAGACCGCCACCCTTTAGGCAAAAATTGGCTGAGTTCAACTATTGGCGATTAACAAAGAGTGGCACGACACTCACAAGATGTCGATGCAAGCGACCGACGAGCAGAAACTAAAATGGCATAAAGAACATCGAAGAATTGCGGTTGTCGACCTATTCCACCCAGACTTCTTGCATTATCGAAAAAGAGGAAGAGCGTAGCATAGGGAGGAGTACGAGAGTGCAGGAACAATTTTCAGATCCGGTTGTTGAAAGTACCGCTCACAACACCTACGGAACGTGGAGGTTTCAAAAGGGATGGAAGCCCCTCCATATAGTGGATGCCGAAGGATGTTTTTTTACTGACGTCGATGGAAAGAAGTATCTTGATTTTTCCTCTCAACTTATGTGCTCCAATTTAGGGCATAAGAACAAAGCCGTGATCGACGCAATCTGCGATCAAGCCCGGAAACTTCCGTACATCGCACCTTCTTTCACCTGCGATGCTAGAGCCGAATTGAGCAAGCTGCTTTTGGAGGTAATGCCCCAAGGGCTGGAGAAATTCTTCTTCACAACCTCCGGGACGGAAGCAGTGGAAGCCGCGATAAAAATCGCCCGGCTTTACACTGGCAAATACAAGATCATCTCGAGGTATAGATCCTACCACGGATCTACTGCAGGATCTGTTGCTGCCACAGGGGATTTTAGACGAATTCCAATCGAACCCGCCGGAAAAGTTGATGGAGTTATTTTTGCCCCCGATATGGACCCGTACCGGTCACCGTTCGGGGTCGAATTTCAGGATCGCGGAGAAGCGACCGCGAATTATGTCGAACACATGATCAGAAATGAGGGAAATGTCGCCGCGATCATCGTTGAACCCGTAGTCGGGACTAACGGAGTCATAGTGCCACCGCCCGAATATTTGCCTCGGTTGCGTGAGATCGCGACCAAGCATCAAGTGTTGCTGATTGCCGACGAAGTGATGTCTGGGTGGGGCAGAACGGGAGAGTGGTTTGCTGTTAACCACTGGCGAATCCGACCGGACATTATGACGACTGCGAAGGGGGTTACGGGAGCATACGTCCCGTTGGGGGTAACCGCCACCACCGCTGAAATCGCGGAGTTCTTTGACACCCACTACTTCGCCCACGGTCACACCTACGAGGCGCATCCCATTACTCTTGCGCCAGCGATCGCAGCGATCAATGAATACAGGAGACTGGATCTGATAAACGCAGCAAAGAGACAGGGTGAATACCTCGGGAACCAACTTCACATGTTGAGGGCGAGGCATCCTTCGGTCGGGGAGGTCAGAGGGCTGGGTCTGTTCTGGGGAATTGAGCTTGTGAAGGACAGAGAGACCAAAGAACCCTTCTTCAAACCGGAGGACAAGCTAGCGGGGAGAGCTTCGGTCCTAGACAAGATTGGGGCAGATTTAATGAAGAACGGAGTCTTCGTACAGAGCTGGTTGAGCCACTTCATTGTCGCGCCTCCCTTGATCGTCACAAGAGAGGAGATTGATCAGGGAATTAGGGCGTTTGACAGCTCTCTCAAGATCGCCGATGAGCTTGTGACCGGCAGCCGATCCTAATCAAGCCGGCAACCTTCGGTTCATCCACTCGTCCTTGAGCAAGCCGAACATTAGCTGATCTTCGAATCGTCCACGGAAATACACCCGTTCCCGGATCGTACCCTCCAGCTTGAAGCCCAATTTCCTCAACAGCTTCACGGAGGGTTCATTAAACGCAAGGGGAAGGGCCTCGATCCGATGCAAATCCATGTCCACGAAGCCATAGGTCAGGATCACCGGCAAGGCTTCGCTAGTGAGCCCCAAGTTCCAGTATGCTCGGGCTAGCTCATAGCCGAGTTCGGCGCAGCGTAGTGTCGGATCAAAATTCCAGAAACAGCAGCCTCCAATTGCTTTGTCATTCTCCCTTAGTGTGAAGACCCAATAGGTCACATTGCGCTTTGCATAGTCCTCCAATCTTTTCTCTACCCAGATCTTTGTCTCATTGAACGATTTATCGGGCTCGAGGCAGTACCTATTCGTCACCTCTGGATCAGACTTGATCTCGAAATAAGCTTCGACGTCCCTCCTATCGAGCGGTCGAATCCTCAATCGAGCTGTTTCGAGGGTCGACAAATTTCTAAAGGCTTCAGCCAAGGTCACGCCGAGCTCATCACGTCTCCAATGAGCTTTCGATCTCAGTTGTCACATGGTTCCGGTTCCACGATTCCCAGTTACGCTTCTGGCGATTGAAAGGGCGACGCATCTCGCGGACAGATATCCAATGGTGTCAATTAATCTTGGTCGAACGGCATTTGACTTCTCCCTCGCGGTGGACGTGACAAAGATCGTGTCACCATCGGAAGTGGTATGCGTGGGACGAATAGCCATCGCGAGGCCATCATGCGCCATCTGCGCGATCTTGATTAACTCCTCATGATTTAGCTCCACATTAGTGCCTACGACGCCGATCGTCGTATTTTCCTTTACGGGAGGAGTGCTGACGTATTTTTCAATCACGTCTTCGAATTGGATAAATTTTCCCTGTTCATCTCTCGCACCCTCCAGTGTTTCGCCGGTATCGGGATCTCTCACATTGCCCATGCAATTAGTGATCATTAGGGCACCCACCGTTATTCCATCGGAAAGAGCCATCGAGTACGATCCGGTTCCTCCTTTGCCTGCTCTTTCTCGGCCGGCAAATCCTCCAGCGCTACCGCCAATTCCCCCTCCGACATTCCCTTCCCGCACTGGATGATGGGAGGCATTCAAGCATGCCTCGTAGGCAAGATTAGGATAACTAACGTTCGAAATATCCGCTCGTCCCATGTCGTAGATTGTTGCTCCCACGATCAACGGCATGATGCCACCTGCCCTCATTGTCACAACATTTCTTTCCAGTAGATATCTCCTTATTCCAGTGGGAGAATCGAGACCATAAACATCCCCTCCCGCGAGAAACACTGCGTGTCTCTTCACGAACCGCTTGCCAACATCGATCCCATCGGTATCAAAAGTGGTGGGATATCCGCCTCTCGCCTCATAAGCCACCATTGCCATAGGCTCCAGAAGTACTACCGTGCAACCGGTTCCCGCAGGGGCTTCGGCGTGTCCGACCTGCAACCCTTCGACAGCTGTGAGAGTCCGGTTCATAGGGGGAACCCTGTCAGAAGATGCTGGTTAGGGCGTATTCGATTCTGGGGGTTTATTGGATCGGGCCGGTCTCCCAAGTGTATTTGTCCACAACGTTCTGGTCGATTTCGATGCCCAACCCGGGAGTGTCAGGAACGATCAATTGACCATTTTCGATTCGGAATTTTTCTTTGGAGAGCTCTGAGACAAGAGGAT
>JASHXQ010000171.1 GCA_030043455.1 Nitrososphaerales archaeon
CGCTGCCCGTCTTTGAAGCCGTCGATGTGGATCCCCTTCATGGTTCCCAGATCTCTCCGGACCTTCCTGTAAACCGGGAGATCTAGTCGCAGATTCATGGTGCCGGGGAAGGGCTCGAAACCGAGCTTTGCAAGAAACTGTTTCTTGTATCCTTTCAACGAAACATAATAGGCGCCTTCTCCGAGACCAGAAAACACGCTACCGACAATTTCGATTTTTTCCAACTCTGAGCCTCCGTAAACTCTGGAGAGAACCGTGTAAAGCGCAGCTCCAGAAGAAACTCCCTTTTTGGTTAACTTCACGTAAGTCTTTCCGCTGCTTCGGATTCGCTCCACCAATCCCTCTCGCTCCATTTCTTCTAGGTGTTTGGAAGCCAGTTGCTGTGATTTACCTAGCTTCCTGCCCAGTTGGGTTGTTGTGATGGAGATTGGGCGATCTTTCGCGCCTAACTCTAAAAGCTCGATGAGGGTGGGGATGTAGGAGGCTTTCAAGCATCAGATCCTCCTGCGATAAGCTGCTGGGAAAGGCGAGCGACCGAATTCACGAGTTCCCTACGCCGTGCTTCCTCGGTAATCGTGCCCCTCGTATCCTCGATTAGAATCCGAGCCACATCCAGTTTTCTCTTGGTCCCAGAAACAACGTGGTCGTAGACTGAGAAGGGGACCAAAAGGAGATACAATTTTTCCATAACGGAAAAGATTTCCTCCGCCCTTTCGAACTCGGATCTCCGGATCGTGTCGTACACGATCCGCTTCAACTCCCCTATGGAATCGAGCAACCCCAAAATATACGAACCAAATTCCACCTCAAGTTCCTTCTGAGAGGGAAAATCTGCGTTGGTCGAAAGTGCAAGGACAACGGAGCACTCGACTAGCTCTGTCTCAGGAGACAAAATATAACGAACTAGATCCGTACCTGCGAGTTGCCTAAGTTCACCCAAATTTTCACTGGCGAGCTTCTGCAGTTTTTTTGCCTCGTCGAATTGTGAGTTGTGAATACAAATGATCGATTTCGCGGAAAGCGCGATTACCTCTCTGGATTCCTTGATAAGTCGCTCGCGACGGGCAACTATGCTATCCAGTAGTTTCTCCGATTCACCGAGAGAAACTTCGATCTCTGTTAAATCCAATGTACTAAGCTTCCTCCATGCCGGCGAATTGTTTGTAATACTTCCCTATCAGGTCTCAAAAGTCATGAGAGCGGGAAGAGATGAATATTCAACAGTTTTATTTAATTCAATTTCGAGTTCAGTCGGCTGTCCGCAACGTTTCGCAGAAGCAGCAGAGATTATGTCTACCGACAACTTGCCCAAGTGGGTCGCAGAAGAGATTCGTAATGCGAAATTTGATTCGGGAGAGGAATGGTCCGGTTCCGGCTATATTCTGGAGATAAACAACGAAGAGAAAAAGGTGGACGTTCAGTTCTATGAGAAGCTTCCTGAAGGTAGATACATTGCGACCCTAGATCTGCCGGCTGATTTGAAGCCGGAAAGTCTGGATCTCGGAATAATCTACATGTTCAAATTCAAATCCGCAAAGGCAACACTTTCTCCCAAAGTCGTCACTTTTCTGAAAGAGAAGTACAGCGTCGCGATGGACAGCATCTACAGATTTGAGCTGGTCTCTGCCGAGAAGCTAGATGCCGAAGCCGACTCCCGACCCCCGCCCCCTGCTGAAACCGAAGACGAAGAATAAAAGCAACAAGAGTACACAGGTCGCGGCGCAGTATTTGACAAACTACACCCGCGGTCGGAGCAGGGAGTACGAGACTATGCGCTTGCTTAGGAACGACGGGTGGGTGTGCAGCCGCAGCGCAATGTCTCATGGACCAGTGGATGTTTTTGCTGCCAAAGATGGCGTCGTTAGGCTGATCCAGGTGAAAAGCGGTTCTTCCCGGATGAAAAAAGGAGAGACGGAGATCCTGCAAACGTGGGGGGATGCTTTCGATGGGATTGCTGAAATCTGGTACTTCAAGAAGAGGGGAAAGCTGCAGAAGCACGTTGTCAGGGAATTGAAGGTGGCTTCGGGAGAGCTCGCTATTACTTCTTCCGCTCGTCCGGTTCTTCCTTGAGCCTTTTTACGACTTCCATTTTTTCATGGCAACGCTTGCACACGGGTTCTTTTTTCTGACTGGAAAGCTCGAAGAAGAAGGGCTCCTCGTTCTTTATTTCGTCACAAAAATAGCATCGAAATTCCAAATTAGGGGTGCACGGATGTTATAAGATATGACTCTAGAATTCCCTAAAGTAATATCTTTTTCCCCGACTCGTCAATTAGGCGTCCTCTTTCTTTAGACTCAACCTGTGTTGCCTCCTCGCCTTCCCCTCAGCATATCTGCGTTTTTGATCTGAAGTCTCAGGAATGCACTGAGCTATCTGGGCAGGCTTTCCATCATCATCAAGGGCGACGAAAGTGAGGTAAGAGGAACCGGTGTGAGTTGTCTTGCCAGTTTTGAGATCCTTTGCTTCAATCCGTACCCCCACTTCCATGGACGTTTTTCCCACAAAATTCACGCTCGCTTTTAGCATCAACAAGTTGCCAATGTACACGGGCTCGTAGAAACTCATCTGATCAACGGAGGCCGTGACTACATTTTTCCGGGCGTGCAAAGCTGCGACAGAACCTGCAATCTCGTCCATCAGTTTCATGATCGTTCCACCGTAGACATTTCCTTGGATGTTGGCGTCCTGGGGCATCATCAAGTGAACGGTCTCCAGAGATGACTCCTTGATCTTTCTCGGATTCTGATCGGACGAAATTCTTGACATCTAGCTGATTTCAATCGAATGCCGAGATGATTAAATCAGTTTTGATGGTGTGATCCAAGTTCGATGCAGGGTTTGAAAAATGGTGAGTGACATTGACTATGCTGGTCTGCTCGACGGGAATTTGAGGAATCCCGTGACGGTGGAGGAGATGAAAATGATCGAAGATACCGGAGTTACAATGGGCATCTCGAGGCTCACGATGATGGAAAATGCGGGCGGCAGGATCGCTAATTTCATTTTTCAAAACCTTACACGGTTCAAGAGCAGTCATGACAGGCCTAGGGTTCTCTTCGTTGCCGGGACCGGGAATAACGGTGGTGATTCCTTTGTGGCGGCAAGACATCTCGTTTACTGGAAGGACGATTGTGATGTGTCGGTCGCCTTGATCGGAAAGGCCGAAGAAATTAGAGCAGCCGAAGCGAGGCACAACTACGGGATTCTTGGAGAGACTTCTGAAGTGGAAATAATCACTGTAGAGTCCGAGAAAGAAATAGAGGCTTTTTCCAAACTGATAGCAGACTCTGATATCATTGTTGTGGCGATTTTTGGCACAGGTTTCAAAGGCGAACCTAGACCATTACAGGGAAGAATAATCCACATGATCAACGAAAAATCCAATGCATCCATTATTAGCGTGGATGTGCCCTCGGGGCTGGAAGCGGATTCGGGAGATTTCAAACTCGCTGTCCGATCGAACTACACGATCACTATGCACTCTCCCAAAGTCGGAATGATGAAGACCGAGGCTGCTACAGGGCTATGTGGGTCGATCCTAATAGCGAACATTGGGATCCCGCTTTGAGTGACAATTCTTTCCTACTGGAACAGATTCCGGTCGGCGCTTACCGGAATTTCTCCTATCTCGTTGCGGATCTCTTTACGCACGCCGCTGCGATTTTTGATCCAGCGTGGGAAATAGAGTCCTTGCTTTCGAGAATCAAAGATCGGAAATTGCAACTGGTCTACATAGTAAACACTCACGCCCACTTTGATCACATCCAGGGAAACATCGAAATCAAGCATCGCACAGGTGCGAAAATAGTCCAATACAAGTCATCCCTCGCTCTGAAAGACATCGGTGTAACAGACAGCGAAAAGATCCAGCTTTCTCCCGATATTACCCTGAAATTCCTTCACACGCCCGGCCACTCCCCCGAAAGTATGTGCATACAGGTGAATGACCTCGCACTAATCACGGGAGATACGCTATTCATCGGCGAGTGCGGTCGGACCGATTTGCCCGGCGGTGATGCAAGTGCACTCTACGACAGTTTCGAAAAATTGAGGAAACTGAATCCGTCACTGATTATTTATCCCGGGCACGATTATGGCGCTATCCCCAGCGACACCTTGGGCGATCAGCTGAAGACGAATTATACTCTAGCGAAGATGTCACGCAGCGAGTTCGTGAAGTTCATGAGCACGCCCTAATTCAATAGAGGATCCTTCAACCCGGCTACTTGAAAGGACTCGGCTCTAAGTCTACAGGACAGGCAGTCTTGGCAGGGCTTTTGTCCCGACTTGTAACAACTCCAGGTAAGATCGAAGGGCACCTTGAGTCTCGCCCCCAAAACTAAGACTTGAGACTTGTCCATTTTTGCAAAAGGCAAAATCACTTTTCCAGTCCTGTTCCTTGTGACACGCCCAAGCGTGGCGACTCTATTGAACTGCGTAAAGAAAACTTGTCTAGAATCGGGAAAATTTCGCGTGTCGTTTTTGTTGTGACCGCCTACGATGTAACGATCGTCGGCAATCTCGGCAAACGAAGAAGCGATTCCATAAAAGATCAAGTTTCTTGAGGGAATGTACGCGCTCTCGGCCTCCAGCAGCCCCAGGTTTTGAGTCTCCTTTTTACTGTCATCTATTTCCTTGAGGAACGCGAGGTCGACCCTCCGATTCGGGGTGTCAGAATATCTGGCAATCTCTGCGCAGGCTTGAATTTCTTTTCGACTCCGACGAAAGTAATCAAAAGTAATCGTTTCTACGTTGTAACCCCGATCAAGAGCCCAGTAAAGAGCCACGGCAGAGTCCAACCCACCCGAAAGAAGAACCAGAGCTTTCGTAGCCAACTAATTTTCCAACTTTCATTGCACGCCGTTTATGCTTTGATCGATTGTTTAGTGAGGGATTATCCTTGACCATCGAAGCCAATATATGGAAAGATCCGAAATTCGCCTTGAATTGGAAAGTGAGAAGCTCCTAAGCGGAAAAAGGGCCGTCATCACCGGGGCAAGCAAGGGAATGGGGGCCGCGATTTCGCAAGCATTTGCTCAAAATGGTTGCAATATTTGCCTAATTTCCAGAAAGCTTGCGGACGTGGAAGCCGTCGCGAGAGATCTCGAGAAATGGGGGGTCAAAGCTTTCCCAATCCAGGGAGATGTTTCCGATGCAAATCAGACAGGTGGAGTGGCACTTCAAGCGATTCAAAAGCTCGGGGGAGTCGACATCCTCGTCTGCGCGGCCGGCTATCCCTTTGTTCCCGATCTATGGAATAAATCTCTCCACGAACTTCAGGACGAGGATTTGTTGAAGATCTTCGACACAGATCTGTTAGGTTCGTTCAGATTTTCAAAAGCGATCATTCCGTCGATGATTCAGCAAAAAAGCGGAGTGATCATTCTTTTCTCGTCATCGCCGGCCGTTTCTGGATACAGCAAAGGCGGGGCGTACACCATCTCCAAGGCCGCGGTGAGGTCCCTCGCAAAAGAGATCGCAGCTGAATATGGGATCTACAACATTAGGGGATACGCCTTGGCACCCGGGAACATCAAGACCGGTGCTACCTACAACAATCTCCCGCGGGATGAACAAGTTCTTCTCGCGAACGAATCCTCGATGAAACGATGGGGGGATCCGTCCGAGGTTGCGGGAGTGTGTGTGGCACTCGCTTCTGACAAAATGAGTTTCGTCACTGGCCAAACGATTGTCGTTGATGGCGGAACCGTAATGCTCTAGTTTTGTCAAGCTATCTCTGGAAGAACAGAACCAATTGAAGATGGCCGAAGATCGCTTTCGCGGATACGATCGACTCACACTGAACGATCCCTTTGGACATAGAAAACTGATTCTCGATTCTCTGAACCTTGCGGTTGAGAGTGTCGAACCTCAAAATCTAATGAAAGAAAAGCTCTCTTTGGAACCTGGACAAGTACTCAAAATCCGTGATACCAATTTCAAATTTCCCCTGCATTCCTACGACAAGTTGATTGTAATCGGTGCTGGTAAAGGGAGCGGAGCTATGGCCCTGGCTCTCGAATCCATTTTAGGGCAGAACACATCCTGCTCAGGGGTAGTCATTGTTCCGCAAGGAACCATGAGAAACTATCCCACGTCGCGGCTGAAGATACTGGAAGGTACCCATCCCATTCCCAGCTCACGAAGCGTTCGTGGAGCTGAGGAAGTAAGAAGGGCTGTTCAGACGGCGACCGCAAAGTCCCTTGTTTTGTGTTTGATTTCCGGTGGAGGGTCTGCTTTGATGACTCTACCTGCGAAGGGAATTTCTCTCAAAGATCAAGTCGATACGACCACACTACTTCTGAAGGGTGGAGCGAGTATAGAGGAACTGAACTGTGTTCGAAAACACCTGTCCTCCGTCAAGGGAGGACAACTTGCCCGCCTGGCGAATGGGGCTACCGTATTGTCGCTAATTATTTCCGATATTGTTGGCAATCCCCTCGGTTCCATTGCTTCAGGACCGACTGCTCCGGACCCTACCACTTTCGGAGATGCCCTCGATATCTTGAAGGATCTCCACGTCATGAAAAAAGTCCCACCGAAGGTCTTGGAAAGACTGAGAGCTGGTGCAAGGGGTCAAATTCCAGAGACGCCCAAACCGGGGGATCCGGTCTTCGAAAGAGTTACAAATTTCATACTTGGTGACAACTCGGTAGCTTGTCTTGCGATAACCAAGGCAGTGAAGAAAATTGGTTCGGTGAAGGTAAGCTATCTGGGATCAGCTTGGCAGGGCGAAGCTCGAGAAACGGCTGCGAATCTTGTCGGACTCTTGCAGGCAGCTTTGACCTCTGAGATAGGTCACAACGCAAAGCAAGATCACATCTTCCTTTGGGGAGGTGAAACCACAGTGACCGTTTATGGGAAGGGTAGAGGGGGTCGAAATCAGGAGGAAGCTTTGAGTGGACTGATCAAATTGGGGGATGAAAAAGGAATAACAGTCGCTTTCATGGGCACCGATGGTATAGACGGATTTTCCCCAGCGGCGGGAGCTATCATTGACTGGGATATCTTCGCTCGAGCGAAATCGAAAAAGCTCAGTCCTTCAAATTATCTCAGAAACAATGATTCCACTACTTTTTTTGAAAAGGTAGGCGACAGTCTCTTGATAACGGGGCCGACTGGCACGAACGTAAATGACATCGGCATGGCGGTTGTAAAATTAGCGTAAGTCCAGCGGGAATCCAGATATAGCATTCCTTCACGCCCTGACCTGAGGAAGAGATGGCCAGTCAATCTACATCGGGCAGCCGACATGGTAAGCTACACGGCATCGTCGTGCCTATGATCACCCCTTTCAAAGGGAAGGGGATGTCTGAGGTCGACCACGATGCTTTTGCGAAGCTGGCAGATTTTCTTATTGTGAACGGAGTAAATGCTCTAATGGTAAATGGAACTTCTGGAGAATTCTTATTGCAATCCTCCGAAGAGAGGAAAGCGGCCGTCAGAACCGTGGTGAATGCTGCAAGGGGGAGAGTTCCCGTTATCGCAGGAGTATCTGAGGCATCTACCATGCTTGCTAGCTCACTTGGTTTGGATGCTGAGGATGCCGGAGCTGACGCGGTACTCGCCACCGGGCCGATTTACTACAAAACGAACGAGACGGGACTCTTCGGCCACTACAATTCTATTCTTGAGAAGGTGAACCTTCCTCTCATGATATACAATATTCCATCCTGGATCGGTTACAATGTCCCAGCCGAACTCGTGAAGAAATTGGAGGACCGAAATCCGGGGAGGGTCTACGGAGTGAAATTCACGACGAACGATCTCGAAATGTTCCTAGAATATCTGCGAGTCCTGAAGGGAGTCGTACCGGTTACGATCGGAGCCGATGCATTGATTCTTTCTGCTTTGCAGCTCGGAGCTCAGGGAGCGACTGTGGGAAGCGCCAACGTGCTTCCGGAAGAAACGAGCCTGATCTACAAGCTCTATCAGGAAATGAAATACGGGGAAGCCATCGAAGTCCAGTCGAAGATTGATGGATTTGTTCAGACCATGGGACTGGGAACTTTTCCTGCAGCTCTAAAGGAGGCACTACGCTATCTCGGCCGGGACTGTGGAGAACCACGGCCACCGTTGCTTCCGCTGGATCGCGAACAAGCGAGGCAGGTTAGAGATTCCCTTTCTTGGAAGAAATTGTGATGACCAGGAACCCTCCGCTCAAATATTCATAAAGGATGAACGAGCTCGAGGCGCACGGTCACTTTGCAAAAAGCAGTAATTCTGATGGGATCGAAGAGCGACATTGACTTTTGCGAAAAAATTAGAGCAGCTCTCTCTTCTTATTCAATTACGAACGAGATGAGAGTTGCCTCAGCCCACAGAGCACCTGAGTATCTGCTGAAGCTCCTCCGAGAATACGATGTCCCGAAAGATCAAGTAGTCGTAATCACTGTGGCTGGGCTCTCCGATGCACTTTCCGGCATTGTCGCAGCCCAAAGAATGTTTCCTGTGGTTGCCTGTCCTCCGGATCTGGACAAATACGAACTCGCGAAGGTTTTCTCTAGCGCGTACACTCCGGCCGACGTTCCAGTTGCCTTTGTGAACGATCCGTCGAAGGCTGCTCATTTTGTTGCGCAAATCTTTGCATTGACGAACGAAAGTCTCAAGGTGAAGATCGCTTCGATGACCAGCGGAAAGAAGGCTCAACTCGAAAAGATCGATCAAGAGATCTCCCAGAAAAAAGGTATAGCCTCTTAAGTCTCACCACGGAACAGAAATTTCGCACAACAAAAAAAGGAGTTTTGGAAATTGGCTTTGCTCATGCAATCTGAGTTGCAGGGAAAGCAGCTTTTGAGAAGAGGGAAGGTCAGGGATGTTTACGACGAGGGCGATGAGTTGCTGATAGTCGCGACTGATCGGATCTCTGCCTTCGATCGTGTAATGCCGGTGGGGATAGAGGGGAAGGGCGTAGCCCTTACCAAACTATCCGAGTTTTGGTTTCTGAAAACGGATCACATTCTGAAAAATCATTACATTTCGCGCTTCAACGATCGGACGCTTCGAGTCGACAAAGCTCGGAGAATAGACATTGAGTGGATTGTGAGGGCATACCTCTACGGTTCGGCCTGGAGGGCGTACTCTAGGGGAGTGAGAGAGATTTCAGGAGTGAGTCTACCCGGCGGCCTCCAACTTGCGGAGGAGCTTCCAGAAATAGTCCTAACTCCCACCTCCAAGAGTGATGAGGGGCATGACGAGGAGCTCTCGAAGGCCGAGTCTCTCCGACGAAAGCTGGTAACTTTGGACGAATGGAATGAACTGGAAGAGGCTAGCTTCCGGCTGTTTGAATATTACAAGAAAGAAGCAGGTATCAAAGGGATAATCATCCCGGATTTCAAACTCGAATACGGTAGGCTAGGAGATAATCTGATCCAAATTGATGAGCCTCCTACTCACGACTCGGCGAGGTTTTGGGCAAAAAACAAGTACAAAGTGGGGGAGAGGCAGGAAAAGCAGTGCTTGGACAAAGAGTTCCTGCGGGATTATCTGATAAGGAAGGGCTTTTCCGGAGAAGGTCTCATCCCTCCTCTTCCTGAATCCGTCTTGTCGCAGATTTCGAAGAGGTGTCGGGGTGCTTGGGAAGTTCTCTCAGGGACGAAAAATATGGAATCTCTCGGCCTACTAAGTGTAGACGAGGTTCTAGCAGCGCCGAGCGCCTAGCCCGGAGCTCACGATCCTTTATTGGTAAACTCATCTTCCACCAAAGGGAAGGAAGAGATCGATTATTTCGAGCTTTTTTGCCCTACGGATTTTCGATATCCGGTCAAGGAACTACTTCCCTATCTCTCTGAGGAAGCTTACGTAAAGTACAAAGCTAAGATTGAGGCTGCGCTGGCAGTGCAGCTCTCTAAAACCGGCCTTTGTTCCAAAGAGGTTGCTGAAGAAATCGTTAGAGCGGCTGGACAGATTACCGCTAGGGAGGTCTACGACGAGGAGGCGAGAATCAAACATGACATCAGGGCCTTGGCGAACGTCATCCAGCGAAAGGTCTCCGACAGGGCAAAACCCTTCGTGCACCTCACCGCCACTTCATACGACATAGTGGATACTGCCAACGCTCTAAGGTACAAAGACGCAGTGCTTCATGTCATGATCCCCGATCTCGTAAAGCTCGAATCAGCTTTGATCGAGCTTTCGATGAAGTACTCCGGGACCGCCCAGATTGGCCGGACTCACGGCCAGCACGCTGAACCAATTACGGTGGGCTTCTTTTTCGCGTACTATGTCTCGAGGCTCGGTCAAAGGATAGAAGCAATCCTGAAAACTGCTCAGAATCTCACCGGAAAATTTGCCGGAGCAGTAGGCGTTTATGGTCCA
>JASHXQ010000172.1 GCA_030043455.1 Nitrososphaerales archaeon
TGGACGAGTACCTCCGAGAACCCTGATCTCCTTCAGCAAGCTACTATTCGCCGGGAAACTCCAATCCTACTCTCGAAAACGCCGGCATCAGAAAAATGCCGACGAGCGAGTCTAGAATCCTATGGTCTCGCGAATGATGACAACGGTCGATCTGTTGGGGAAGAGTTCTCTGTTTATGATGAGTATCTTTGCTAGGTTGCTCGGCATATTCACTGCTTCGTGCATGCGAGTGTCTTCCATCGGATAGGCGTAGAGCTCCAGTCGATTAATGCCGTCGTTGAAATCTTGAACGAGTTTTTGAGATCCCACCACCCAGATCACCTTCTCAGCCCCCGCTGCGTACGGGCCTAGTTGGCTTCCGGACGCCGAACCAACAAAGACTTGCCCAGACTCGCTAATTGCGTGAACGCTACCCACTACAACATCGGGAGCAGCCCCCAACTTCACCTGTTCCCGGAATTGCGTCGCGCGGTCAAGCTTTCCAATTTCCTGTCGCACGGACTTGAATTTACCTCCGGGAGCATTGATTACGTCATCCAAACCGGATAGTTTCAGAGTCGTGCTTGAGGCTGTGAAAATATTTTTGTCGAGAGGCAGAAGGCTTTCGACAAGTTTTCGGGCATCTAGGGCCGTGTCCACTATGTGGACTGCAAACCCATTCTTCTTCAGAGATTCCGCTACTCTTTGGATCCGCTTCTCAGGGGCGGCGATGGAGTATTTTTCGTTTATTGGAATCCCATATTTCGTCGTCTTTACTCCATCAATGTAAGTTTCCTCTTCCAGTTTTGCGCTTTCTGCCGCATCTTTTTGCTCTTGCTGCAAGGTCATGTTTCTTGGAACCCTTTAGGAAATACTTCCGAAAAGGTAGTATTAATACTATAAAGGGTAAAGGATGGAAGTAACTTTCCCGAGGGAAAGTAATTGTCGTGGCCCGACTATAGAAAGAGCAGTATAAATACTATCCAAAAGATAATAAGATCAGTTTTCTGGTCAGCCCTAGATGGCTAATTCAAGAAAAGCTACCCCGCGGTCCGAAGCAATGACAGTTCAATCCGTCACCCCTGCAGTCGTCTGTCCGTTCAATAATTTACTTGTGCTCCTCGGGAAGCCGCACACGCTGCAAATCCTATATGGACTATCCATGCGATCTCCCATGAGGTTCAGCGAAATCCAGAATGAAATCCATGTGCAGCCCAAGACACTCGCCAGCCGGTTGCAGGATTTGACTAAACTGAAATTGATCAGCCGGACTGTGTTCAACGAGATTCCTCCACGTGTGGATTATTCATTGACCCAGAAGGGAACAGAGCTTAGCGTGATGTTCAAGGGGCTCAACGAATGGGCTAGAAAGTATGATCCGGAGTAACCAGGATTCTGATTGCCCGCTGTTCCAGCTGGGAATTAAACTCCGAAGAGTCGATTGCCAGTTCGGGAGCAACCACGCCTTTTGGAATTTTATCCGTCGCAAGATACTGCCCAAATATGGATCCCGCCACTCCCGTCAAGTAAGCGGTTGCGTTCTTGAACCCGTAACCCCCCGGAGCTGCGATCAAATCGCAGCTGGTTTGGTACTTTCTTCCGTCTAACATCCCAGTAGCCGTTACTTTTAGGGCGACCCACCTTTCCAGCTCATTCCCTTCTTGAGATTTGGAGTTGAAGAAAGAAATCACAAACTCTCGCGGTGAAACCCGATGGCCGTCCATTATAATCCTGGGCCCATCCGACAGCATTCCGGTCTCGAGAAGGGGCGTGAGCATTCTCACCATCTTTTCGGAGGTACCCAATCGGAATTCCACGTTCCTTACTCCTCTGCCTATTGATTTGGGTAGGGTCGCTGGCTCTGAGTGGATTGAATAGTGGCAGATATTTTTCCCCACTGGTTCGAGGAAATTTACTTCTTCTAGTCCGGAAAGAGGTGCAACTTCGACATACTCTCCGTTCAGGTATTCTACAGGGGGCTTCGTATACTCGTCAATCACCGTCGAAACTGAAAAAGGAAAGATCAAGTCCTGATTCTCCGTGGTTTCTCTCGCGCCCGCAAAGATCTTCACTGACTCGACTTCCTCCATTCCCTTTGCAGCAAGCTCGCACATTACATTAGTAATTCCTGGGCTCTCCCCTCCACCCACTACTGCAGAGATCCCTCGGGACTTGAATTCCTCATCGAGAAGGAGTTGCTTTCGCGTCACGTAAAACAGTCCACCGAGGTCGTTGTAATTACAGCCAGCCTTCAGGCAAGCCTGCATCACCTGCAAATTATTCTCATACCAAGTCGCGTTTACCACTGCATCATATTTTTCCAGAATCGAAGTGAGAGCATCCGTATCAGCCACATTGACTTTGTAGGTCTGCGTTGGAGCTTCAACAACGACCTTAGCGAGCGCTCTAGCTCTTTCGAGATCTATATCCCCGATTCCGAGCTCCAGGTTTGATTTCTCAGACCGGGCTAGATCCTGAACAACCGCGGAACCCATTCTTCCGGCGCCCAGAACAAAGATCTTCACGTGATCTCGCCAGGGGCTTAGGAAGTTGAAAAAGATGCTTAAACGGCTTGAACTTTCTTTACTACTGTAGGCCGAACTTTTTTCAGGACGCGGTACCCGCAGTTAATGCACTTGATCTCCGGCAGCTTAGAAAGCTCCTCCAGAGTCTGCCTCGTCCCACACCTCTCGCATTCGTAAACGACCGAGCCGAAGACGTTATTATCGCTCATTGAACCAAACCCTCGCCTTCTGAATCTCTGGTCTTGTTAAAGAATGCGTCGCCTCTACCCAATTGAGAGTGACCTGGGCACCCGCTTTTTCCAGTAGTTCTTGAAGAGCAGTGGTCCCCTCTTGAGGAATCATGGTTTCAAATCTTCCCGCAGAAATGAACACCCTTTTGCCAGAGAGCTTCGGAGTTTTGTCAGGTTTCAAGGGAAGCATTGCCCTAAACAAAATCGCCGAGCTGAGAGTTTCCGGTTTCAGGAGTAATAGACTTGCCCCCATATTGGCTCCGTTGGAATAACCCAGAGCAACTACTTTCGAGGGATCAAAACTATACGCTTTGGAGGCCTTTGCGACAAACTCCGCGAGTTCGGCTGCCCTAAGTTTCAAGTCTTCAATGTCGAACACTCCTTCCGCAAACCGCCGGAAAAAACGGGACATGCCATTCTCCAGCACCTTGCCTCTAGGACTCAAAAGGGCTGCGTTTTCGTCAATCCCGTGGGCGAGGGAGAGAAGATCGTTCTCGTCCCCGCCGGTGCCATGGAGGACGAGCAGAGTGGAAGTATCTGGAGACTTGCCCGGGATGAAGCGATGGATGAA
>JASHXQ010000013.1 GCA_030043455.1 Nitrososphaerales archaeon
TTTCTTCTCTGATGGAACTGGAACCGATCGTCCTCCACTCTGGCGAGATACATTGAGTTCCAGAGCTCGTCCAAAAGTTCCCAAGATAACGTTGGATGGCTCTTCTCTAACAATTGAACAGATCGTGCAAATCTCCCGAGGATCTTCTCTCGTTTCAGTTGCCGAGGATGCTGTGGGGAAAGTAGACGCTGGAAGGAAGGTGGTAGAGCGGATCAGTAAATCCGGAAAGACTGCTTACGGGATCAATACTGGATTCGGGAAACTGGCTGATAAGAAAATTGACAACAAGGATCTTGACCAGCTTCAGCTCAATCTCGTACGAAGCCACGCCTCTGGAGTCGGAGATCCTCTGGCTTCGGACGATGTTAGGGCAATCATGGTTGTCAGACTCAACACTCTTTTGAGAGGCTATTCCGGAGTTAGGCGGGATGTCATTTCCCAACTTGTGGATTTTCTCAATTCCGACGTGGTCCCGGTGATTCCTCGCTACGGATCACTTGGAGCAAGTGGCGACCTCGCTCCTTCCGCGCATCTGGCTATATCGATGATTGGGGAGGGCGATGTCTACCTCAAAGGCTCGATCGTTCCGACCAAGCAAGCTTTCCGACAGTTGGGTCTGAAACCAATTATCTTGAAAGAAAAAGAAGGTCTCGCGATCATCAATGGCACGCAGGTCATGAGCGGTCTTGGGAGTCTTCTAGTTGATGATGTCGATATTTTTCTGCAGGCTCTGGATATTGCAGGAGCCCTATCCTTGGAAGCGCTGGGCGGAAACCTGGAACCTTTCGATCATCGAGTACATGATCTCCGCCCGGTTCAGGGGCAAATCGAAGTTGCACGTCACATACGGCAGCTTCTGTCCAACTCGGATTTTGTCGGAACCGGGAAAAGGATTCAAGATCCTTATTCTTTAAGGTGCATTCCACAAGTCCACGGAGCCTTCCATGAGGCGCTCAGATTTTCTAAATCAATGATTGAGAGCGAGATCAATTCGGTTACAGACAATCCCTTGATCCTACCCGATGGAGCAGTTATCAGTGCCGGCAACTTTCACGGACAGCCGATCGCTCTCGCCCTAGATCTTTTGGGAATTGCCATCGCGGAGGCGGGGGTCATTTCCGAGCGAAGAATCGATAAGCTTCTTTCCGGTCTTAGAAGCGATCTGCCTCTCTTTCTTTCAAGAAATTCAGGTTTGAATTCTGGTCTGATGATCCTTCAGTACACGGCTGCTGCCCTAGTTTCCCAGAACATGGTGCTTGCTCATCCGGCGGGATTGAACAATGCAGTAGTTTCTGCAGGACAGGAAGATCACGCGAGCATGGGGGTAACCTCAGCCCTAAAGGCGAGGGAGATGCTGGTAAATTCGACCAAAATTCTGGCAATTGAACTACTGTGCGCCTGTCAAGCACAGGATTTGCTAGACAAGGGCAAGAAAGGAGATGGGACGAAAATAGCTTACCAAGAGGTCCGGAAGATCAGCGAATTCGTAGAATCCGATCGAGGGTTATCGAAGGATGTTGAGCGACTCTCTGAATATCTCTTGAGGGGTGGACTGAAGAAAGCGCTTGATGAGATGCTTCAATAAATCGACCTAATTCTCTACCACCATTTTCCCATTCCTCACCACACGATCGACTGCGTTGGACGCGATTCGATAGGGGATCTGTTGATAGTTCTCCACATTGCAAAGTAGCATATTCGCTCTCTTGCCCACTTCGATCGAGCCCACATCCGCAGCCCTAGACAAAGCATGCGCGCCGTTAATCGTGGCTGCGGTAATCGCCTCTTCGACCGTTATTCGCATCCCATAGCATGCAAGGGATATCACAAATTGCATGGATTCGATCCAGCTATTAGGGCTCAGATCGGTTGCGATGGCGACCGGGAGTCCTAGATCCAAGTACTGTCTTGCTTTTGCATAGGTTCCTACAAAAGAAGAAAACAACGTCCCCGGCAATAGAACGGCCACCGAGTTCGTCTGAGCCAGGGCCGAGATGCCCTCCAAGGACGATCGTCCTAAATGATCCGCCGAAACTACTCCAATCTTCGCACCGAGTTCGGCCCCGCGCTGATCGGAAAATTCATCAGCGTGCAATTTGGTTTGTAAGCCGATCCTCCCTGCGTGGGACAGTATCCCTTCTGACTCCCCATAGCCGAACACTCCTTCTTCCAGAAATACATCGCAAAATTTAGCGAGCTTTCTCTCGACCGCAATGTTAACCGACGGCGTAACCACCTCTGAAATGTACGCCTCGGCTTTTCCGGTGTACTCTTCTGGAATAGCGTGCGCTGAAAGCAATGTGGAGATGATGTCGTAACCCTGATTGTTTCGAAGCTTTTCGAGCAATTCGAGCAGCCTGATTTCCCCGGAAACTGTGAGCGCGTAGCCACTTTTTATCTCGAAGGTTGTGGTTCCGAAAGACTCCATCCGCTCCAACCTCTTGATTGTTTGCCTGAGTAGGTCTGAATCAGAAGCATTTCGTGTGTCCCGAACCGTCTTCAAGATGCCTCCCCCGGATTTGAGGATCTCCAAGTAGGTCCTTCCCTCTAGTTTTGCCGTCAACTCTCCTTCTCTGCTTCCGGCAAAGATAGCGTGAGTGTGGGCGTCGACGAAGCCGGGCATAACTAGCTGGGCATGACAATCGATCCACTTGGAGTCGCTGGTGGTAAAGCGATCTCTTAACTCGCCGCCGCGTCCGACGAAGGCTATTCGTCCCGAAGAGACGCCCACACACAGATCCGGTGTACGCAGCAAACCTAGCGTTTCTGTCGATGGAAATCTAACAGGTTTCAAGGAGGTGCCGGAAAGAGTCACCAGCTCTCCGATGTTGTCCAGGACTAGGTCAAGAGCGGGTTTGCCCGAGTAATCGTCCATATTGAAATGTGGTGGTTGCTCGAGAATTCTGGATTAAATTATCTATCGAATAGGGGAAGAAACTATTAACCATGACATTCCAGCAATTCTAGTACATGATTCGCAACGCGATCAGGGCTCCTCGCGGTAATGACCTCTCCTGCAAAAGCTGGCACCAGGAAGCCGCCTTGCGCATGTTGATGAATAACCTCGATCCCGAGGTTGCTCGGGATCCCGATAATTTAATCGTCTATGGGGGCACCGGGAAAGCTGCCCGAAATTGGGATTGC
This sequence comes from Nitrososphaerales archaeon, assembly GCA_030043455.1. The sequence continues at coordinate 3,145 of JASHXQ010000013.1, forward strand.
TTCCACCAGATAGTGAACTCTCTCAGGGAGCTAGGGAATGACGAAACACTGCTTGTACAGTCCGGGAAACCTGTCGGTGTTTTTCAGACGTACGAACATTCCCCGAGAGTATTGATCTCCAACGCTATGCTCGTGCCTCATTGGGCTACTTGGGAGCAGTTCTGGGATCTGGAGGCGAAGGGACTAACTATGTACGGGCAGATGACCGCCGGTTCTTGGATCTACATCGGTACCCAAGGAATACTTCAGGGTACATACGAAACCCTTGCCGCCGTGGCTGATCGAAAATTTGGCGGCTCTCTTGCCGGCACCATAACGCTTACTTCCGGTCTGGGAGAAATGGGGGGTGCCCAACCACTCGCGGTGACCATGAATGACGGAGTCGCTTTGATTATCGAGGTGGATCCAGATAAGATCGACAGGAGGATCCGCACCAAGTACTGCGATGTGAAAACGGAAAGCATCCCGGAAGCCGTATCGCTTGCAAAGGATGCTCGCTCGGAGAACCGACCTCTTTCGATCGGGTTACTCGGTAATTCCGCGGACGTTTTACCGGAGTTGGTCTCCCGGGGGTTCGAGCCAGACGTGTTGACGGATCAAACCTCCGCTCATGATCCGCTAAATGGCTACATTCCCCGAGGCTACGATGTAAACAGTGCTAAAGATCTTCGGGAGTCCGACAGGAAGCTGTACGTCGAAAAAGCTATGATGTCGATGGCCACCCATGTCAGCGCCATGTTGAAGTTGCAGCAGTTAGGAGCAGTTACCTTCGACTATGGAAATAATATTCGGAAACAGGCGTATGATGCCGGTGTGCAAAATGCCTTCGAGATTAAGGGTTTCGTACCAGAATACATTCGACCTTTGTTTTGTGAAGGTAGAGGACCATTTCGCTGGGCTGCACTGTCGGGCAATCCCGAAGACATCTTCTTCACCGACAAGATCGTGACCCGGGAATTCTCCAAGAACAAAGGCTTAGTGCGGTGGATCGAAAAAGCCCACGAGAAAGTGAATTTTCAGGGGTTACCCGCGCGTGTCTGTTGGCTAGGGTATGGCGAGCGCGCCCGATTTGGAAAGCTGATCAATGAGTCTGTAGCAAGAGGAGACATAGAAGCTCCGATCGTGATCGGCAGGGATCATCTGGATTCGGGTTCGGTTGCATCGCCCTATCGCGAGACCGAAGGGATGATTGACGGGAGCGACGCCATTGCAGACTGGCCAATCCTGAACGCCCTTCTGAACGTCACTTCTGGCGCTTCTTGGGTCGCGGTGCATCATGGCGGAGGCACCGGGATAGGTTACAGCATCCATGCCGGTCTGGTGGTCGTGGCCGATGGTACTGACGAAATGAAGGTTCGGTTGGAACGCTGTCTTACGAGTGACCCGGGAATTGGAGTCGCCAGGCATGCTGATGCCGGATATTCTTCTGCCAGAAAGATCGCGAGAGAAAAAGGAATCAAAATTCCTATGATGCCCGACCCCACTAGCTCTCCGCTCTAGGACTATTTTTTTGAAAGGAATTTCTAGGGATTGCCAAAGACAATAGTACTCGACACTAGCATCATTATTGATGGGAAGGTAACTTCGATGATTTCCTCCGGAGAAATTCCGGAGGACTCTGAAATCGTAGTTCCGGTGGCCGCGTTAGACGAACTGCAGGCACAAGCATCGAAACATCGCGAGGAAGGGTTTCTCGGTCTCGAGGAACTTAGCGCGATTCGCAAGCTCGCGGAAGAAAGGAAGATCAAAATCTCCTTAGAGGGAGAGAGACCATCCATCGAAGACATCCGGTTGGCCCGCTCCGGAAGGATAGATGCCCTAATCAGAGACATAGCCAAGAATCGGGGTGGTGTTCTAGTGACGGCGGATTATGTA
>JASHXQ010000173.1 GCA_030043455.1 Nitrososphaerales archaeon
CTGAATGACAGAGACACAATTCCCTTCGCTGTCGGCGACAGCAAAATAAGTCGTGTCCCCATCGGGCGCTGAAGACCTTGCACGAATACTCCCCCCTCCATCCATCCGTTCGAGAGCTTCCTCCGCAAATTTCTTCGAGGTGAATTCCGCGGGCAGGGGAAAATATTTTGGATCTCCTATTGATCGGGCTCGTTCAGTGTATGCTCTGAGACAGGTCTCATGCATTAATCTGAGGAAATTTTCCGAATCCGGTTTCATCTCAGTAAGCTCGAATTTTTCCAACATGTTGAGCCAAAGGAGAACAGTTGCGGCCTGACTGTTCGGTGAACTTTCGTAGATTTTCACACCCCTGTAGTCGGTTGAAAGGGGTCGATCAATCCATGTGGATTCGTGTTTTTTTAGGTCGTCAGCAGAAATTAGCCCTCTCTGCTTTGCGATCCCGTCAGCAATTCGTTTGGAAAGACCCCCATCGTAAAACTCGTCTGCGCCCGATGTGGCGATAGCTTTCAGCGAAGCAGCGAGGTCTTTCTGAACCAGATTGAATCCGGGTTCCGGAACCCGACCTCCTGGCATGAAGATTTCACGCCAATTCTTGTATTGCCCTAAATCAGAAGAGGAGTTCGAAATGGAGCTGACATATTTCTCTGTTATGGGAAAACCGCCTTCAGCATAGCTTGCGGCCGCACCCAGGAGTTCCTGAAGCTCTCTAGTTGCAAATTTCTCGTGAAGGTCCCCCCAGCCACGGACCATGCCCGGCACCGTATTTGCACCCAGCGGACCTCTCGGTGGAATATCAGTGAATCCCTCTTTTTGGTAAAGGTCAATGGTGGCCTTTTCCGCTGCTCTGCCACTTGCGTTTAGTTCAACCACTCGATCACCGAGCTTCACGAGAGCAAACATGTCTCCTCCCAGTCCGCACATATTGTTCTGAACTACGGACAGAACAGCGCTGGTGGCGATGGCTGCGTCCACCACATTTCCACCCTCCTGAAGTATCCGGGCACCGGCAAACGAGGCAAGTTCGTGGGAAGAGGAAACTAGAGCCTTCTTGACCATGACAGTCGAACGAGAACTCAAAGAGTTTTGTCGCCTACAATCGAGAAAAAGGAAGGGAGAAGAAACAACCAGAGCAGAGAATCGGGTTATCCGTAAAGTTGCTTTTCCTTGTCACCGTACTGGTCTCCGAGTTTGCTGTACTGCTGCGCCAACTCGTTGAGACGAGCGTTCAATCTGTCCACATCAGCCTCTAACTCCGTCGTCCCAATGTTAAGCCCAAAAACTTGATTGATCGCTCTAATGAGAACCAGTGAAGCCCCTGGATCCGGAAGATCAATAGATACCGAAGTCAGCAATGACACCGCACTCATTTTCCTCGTCAAACACTGATTCAGAATGCTTCCGCCGATTCCGGTGATGACCGCCGAAGGAATGGGAGTGAGACCCCTTTTCTGAAGATCTGCAATCCTGTCTTCATCGGCGACGCTCCAAACCTTTCTTTCAGAGGGCATTCCCGAAACGGGTACACCGTCCAAGATCACAAACTCCGTCGGTCGCACTGATTCGGCCCAGTCGAGGAGAGCCATAGAAATCTCGTAAAGGCCCTCTATGTCGATGGGCATTTCGCAAATCATGGCCAGAATTTTTCCGGAATCATCGGAGTATATCCTGAAGGGATGTCTCAACTTCGCGCCTACAAAGACTGCAACGGGAGGAATGTGCTGGGATCGAACGTGGGCGATTTCGTGCAGATTCAGCTTTTCGATTAGATAGCCAGTTGTTACGAGACCAACGAGTCCTGGGGTTACGAACCCTCCAAAGATTATGGGATTTTGATAACTCATTTTCTCCAGGTCGATTACCTTGGTTGAAAAAAGATGATCGGGCAAAAACGAACTCTGCGTGCCTTTCGACCCTTTGCTACATATGTACTTAGCTTGCTCCGAAAAAACGAGAAACGATACACCGGAGGACTATAACAATAAAAGAGATGTTACAGTATAATTACTGTATGGGTTCCGGGAGGGATTTTTGAATGGAACCGTTGGGGTTTTCCCTTTTTGACATCTAATTTCAAGCGACGCGAGCGAGTTTCTTCAGCTTTCCCACGCGCATTCGGACGATTCTGACGAGTTTGGACTTGAGTTCGTCTGGCGTTAGATTCTGGGAGGCTAAAGTTTGCATCTGCTTTGCCAGTGTAGGATCTCCCAGCATCTTTACCCAGTTCTCAAAATCGTGTCTCTGCGAGTGAAATTCTAAAGACATCGGGTCGGCAGATTCGATGCGGGTAAGAAACTCCTGCAGGCTGCTAGCCTTCACTCCGGAGGGTAGCCCCTCCTCTCGATAGAAGTAGAAGGCATTTTCACTTGGGACGGTTCTCAAAACGTCAGAAACAGACCTGGTTGTCAACTCTGCCATGGATCCTATATCAGGCCAACTCAGGCTTAAGCTTAACCTTTTTCCGATGCAAAATCAAATACAAGTGATCTTATAAGGGAAATTGAACCTACACTCTGCCCCCATAATCTTGGAATGAAGTGACTTCATGGAGAAAGCTTCCTTCGATTACCTATCGCCGGACATTCGGAAGATTCTAACCGAACTGGGTTTCGAAAGAGAAACTCCGGTCCAGACTGAAGCTATTCCAGCGATCTTGAGCGGAGAAAATGTTCTGATCATCTCTCCAACCGGATCGGGGAAAACGGAAGCAGCTCTCCTTCCCGTCTTCCAAAAACTCACTTCTGAAAACGATCGGTTCGGAATAAAGGCTCTCTACATCACCCCCCTCCGGGCTCTCAATCGAGACATGCTCCGACGTCTTCAGATTTGGGCTCGTCAACTCAATCTAACGGTGGAGGTTAGACACGGCGATACCTCCCAGTCAGATCGAAGGAAACAAGCACTGAACCCCCCGGACATTCTGATTACCACCCCTGAGACCCTTCAGGTCCTGCTCGTGGGGTCTAGGCTTCGCGCAAATCTAAAGGCACTCAAGTACGTCGTCGTGGATGAAATCCATCAGCTTGCTGTTGACCGGCGGGGCTCCCAGCTTTCGTTTGGTCTGGAGCGTCTTCGGAAGGTCGTGGGGGTGGAATTTCAAAGGATTGGCCTCTCAGCTACTGTCGGGAATCCTGAGGACATGGGCCGATTTCTCTGCGGATCCCAAAGATCCTATCGATTGGTGGATACTAGTCGCACCCGGAAGGAAGCCGAATATTCAGTCGAAATGCCCACTCCCACGAAAGAAGATGACCTTCAGTCCAGAGAGCTGTTTGTCACGCCACACACCGTGGCGCGTATTCAGCGCATTTCCGATCTTATTGAGGGGCATGAGCGGACCCTGATCTTCGTCAACAGTCGCACTGTGGCGGAAGAGCTGGGTTCCAGACTTACGATGCTCGGCGCCAGAGTGGGAGTGCACCATGGTTCCCTGCCGAGGGAGGAAAGAGAAAAAGTAGAGCAGGAGTTTAAGGAGGGAATAATTAGGGCGATGGTCTCGACAGCTACTCTCGAGCTCGGGATCGATATCGGCTCGGTGGACCTGGTGATCCAATACATGTCGCCGAGACAAGTCAATTCATTGATTCAGCGAGTTGGAAGATCCGGCCACAGTCTTTACAAGAAATCGGAGGGGATCATCCTCTCCGTCAGTCCGGAGGATTGCTTGGAAGCGATATCTATCTCGAATGAAGCAGCTTCCAGGCGACTGGAGTCCACAATAATCCATCAATCTCCTTTAGATGTTCTTGCCCATCAAGTAGCTGGACTACTCTTGGAATACGGATTGATCTCGGTCGATGAGATCTTGCAAATTTCCCAAAGTTCCTATTCCTTTAGGGCGCTATCTAAAAATTCCCTCTCATCCGTAATCACCTTCATGGAAAAAATGGGCTATCTGACGCTCGATGGACCGACCGTGACGAGGAGAAGAAAATGCCGTGATTATTATCTTCAGAACTTGTCCATGATTAGGGATGAAAGACGCTACAATGTGGTGGACATGACCACCCAGAAAAAAATCGGAATCCTAGGGGAAGAATTCATGATCTTACACGCCAAAGTGGGGATTCATTTCATTATCAAGGGTAATGTCTGGCAGATCGAATCCATTCAGGAGGACATGGTGTATGTCACTCCGGTCGTGGATCCAAGCGCAGCCATTCCCGGATGGGACGGCGAAATGATTCCTATTCCGGAAAATGTAGCCAGAAGTGTGGCCGTGGAGCGTGCCCGGATTGAAAATTTGGTGCAACAGCCGGTCGAATATTCAAACCTTGCAAAGGTTCTCAATTGGAACGCGGAGAAATCGGCGAGGGAGGAAATAATTGATGAGATCCGGGCTCAGCGAGACGCAGCTCGTGTCCCGACGGAAAAGAGGATCGTCGTGGAGCGCTTCAAAAATTTCTTGATCATCCACACCTCGGCCGGGGACCGAGTGAATTCCACACTGGGGGAGCTCTTCGAGGAAATTCTAGTCCGAATGGGAGGGCTAGCAAGGCATTGGTGGACGGATGGATACAGAATTTTGATTGAGCTTACGACCGACGAATACGAGACCGAAAAACTGACGGAAAAACTCTTCCACTATGACGGGACACTTCCCAGCTTCATCGAGGGAGTTCTGAGGAAGCACTTTCCCTTTGGGTACGAAATGAAATTTATCGCCGAAAGATTCGGCGCCCTAAAGCGCGGCCGGATGATGTCCGGGGATGAAATGAAAGAACTGGGTGTCAAATTTCGATTCACGCCGATCTACGAGGAAACGATGAGAGAGGCCTTTGAAACCAAAGTGGACATCGCGCGTTCGTCCGAGATTTTGAAAGAGTGTGAAGAAGGCACAATCAAAGTCGTAACCTGCATATCAGAAAAGCCGAGCCCGCTAGCGATGTACATACTATCGCGTTATGCGGAGGACGAGGACTATGCTGAACCTGCGACCAACTCCATCGAATCGATGAAATCCCATATTGAGAAAGAGGTCGCAAGCCTGCTCTGTTTCGATTGCGGCAATCTGAAAGAGTTTGTGAGGATTGGCGATCTGCCGGAGCAGCCGGTGTGTGAAAAATGTGGCTCTCGACTTCTTGCGGTTTTATGGTACGGTGCGAGATTTGCGACGGGCGCTTTGCTCAAGAAGAAGGGCAAGACGCAACCTCTCAGCAAGGATGAATTCGACATCTTATCCAAAACGCGGAGATCGGCCGATCTCGTATTGGCGTACGGCAAGAAGGCGATCGTTGCTCAGAGCGTTTACGGAATCGGGCCCCAGATGGCCGGGCGGGTACTCAGTCGGATGCACGATTCGGAAAAGGAATTCTACGATGATCTGCTTGAAGCGAAACTCAAATTTATCGAGACGAAAAAATATTGGGATTGAGCTTTCTCGAGGAGTGAGTTTCTTGTCTGACGAGCAGTACGAGCTCCGGTTTTGTGATCGGTGCATGACCCGAACCAAGAATTATATCATAAATTTCGAGAATATTCGCAACCCTAGAGGCTATGCTACTTTCCGGTGCTCCAAGTGTGGGAGGGAGAGACGGATGCGCCTACTCCGCCCTAGTGCCGAGTCATCGTACTGACCAGGTCTTTCTCACAGTAACTCCCATTCGTTTTAGTCCTCGAGTTACTTCTTCTGCAGCTCGACGTAATTTCTCCAGCGCCGGCCCTTCGTCCTCTTTCCGGGCGGTGAGGATTAGCTGAACGTGAATTAGCGACTTGCCTTTTTCGAAACCCATCGGGTGGGATTTGATGTATATCAAGGGGGAGTATTTTTTGGAAATTCTGGCCACCAAGGGAGCTAGGCGGGACTCTGATCCACCTATAAGTTCCAGCCACTCTTCGGCATTCACAAAATTTGTGGATCCTTTTTCGATCAGTGGTATCACTTGTTCAGTGAAAATTGCTTTCATCTCGTTCGGAACCCCAGGGAAAGAGGTGATCGTCGTACCACGTATCTTCGTAAGGACACCGGCGGCACTGCCAACAGAATTGGGCAGAGGAGAAGATCCTCGCGGAATCATCGCCATCTTCAAGCTGGTCTTCGGCATCCGCCGGATGAGTTGATTAAACATCTTCCTCCGGCGAATGTAGCTTTGTCGAAGCATCCGCGCCGCCTCGGGGTCGAGATATAGCTGCCGAGCGAGAGCTTTTGCAAGTCCTTCGATCGTCATATCGTCGTAAGTTGGACCTAATCCTCCGATGGAAAAGAGCCAGTCCGGCTTACGGGAGAGGCATTCACTGAAGGCTCCGCTAATCACCGGAAGCACATCTCTAACAGTGGTCTTCCTCGTGACCTTTACTCCCAGAGTAGTTAGTTGCTGTGACATCCAGTGCGAATTCGTATCCAAAGTTGTCCCATTGAGAAGTTCGTTTCCCACAATCAGAATCTCAGCGATAGGTTGCGAGGCAGCCTCGCGATCGGTGGAAGATTTGTTGCTCAAACGGAAACGTTCATCTCCGAAGTATTCATGTTTCATTTTTGATTTTTCTTGCGTGCAATATTCCTTACTGGGACGGCCGGTTCGGGCAAGTCCTCGCTCTGCTCCATTTTGGCGCCCTGGTATACTGACAAGGGGGCCACGGTTGCGACGGTGAATTTAGATCCAGGCGTCCAGGAAATGCCCTATGAACCTGACGTTGATATCAGGGATTTCATCGACATTTCCACGGTGATGCAGAATTACCAGCTAGGGCCAAACGGGGCTCTGATAATGGCTGCTGACCTGGTTGCCACAAGAGTGAACGATATTCAGGAAGCGCTGGATTCCATTAATCCGGACTATGCCATCTTTGATACGCCGGGCCAGATCGAACTTTTTGCCTACAGGAGCAGTGGGCCTTACATTGTGGATAATATTTCGGCCGAAGCGACCACGATGCTCTTTCTCTATGATGCAACACTTGTATCAACTCCGACGAACTTCATCAGCGTCGCTTTGCTGTCGGCATCCATCCGTCTCCGCCTAAAGGTTCCGCAGATCGCTGTTCTTTCCAGACGAGACATGCTTGGGCCAAATCTGAGAAAGGTCCTCGCGTGGGGCTCTAACGTATACAAACTGGAAGAAGCAGTCAAGCAGGAATCGAAGACCAGCTATGAGCTCGATTCGCTTTTACTCCGAGGGTTGTCTCGGTCAGGGATGGCCACCGAACTTTATCCGGTTTCCTCGACCACTCGGGAAGGACTCTTGGATCTTAGTGCAGTGATTGCTCGCCAACTTAACCAGGGCGAAGAAAGTGAAGAATAAGGGCAGGAGATTCCACGATTGAAGAGAGTTAGTGAACTGCATCCATGAAAATAAAATCCGCAATGTTCCGGGTAAATGTATTGCGAACCTAAAACGTTTTAAGGGCAAGTATCGAATGGTCTATGTTACGGTCACAGCAGAACCTCGTTTTTCTCGCTTTTTTGTCTAAAGGATGAGTGTTATTTCCATGGTTGCAATAGATGTTATAGAGTCTCAGCCCTCGAAAATTAGGCTTCGGCTTAAGGGTGTCGACCGAGCTTATGCGAACGCCATCAGGAGAATAGCGATTTCCCAAGTACCCACTATGGCAATCGACGATGTGGTGATCCTGGAAAATTCGTCAGTGATGTTTGACGAGCTAGTAGCCCACCGATTAGGGCTGATTCCTCTGAAAACGGATCTTAGCAGGTACAATTTACCGGAAGATTGCGATTGCAAAAGTGCCCTCGGTTGTCCCAAATGCCGAGTGTTGTTGGTGCTGGACGCCGAAGCTAGCGACAAGGTTCGAGCAGTAAACTCTGGGGACTTGGTTTCAGAGGATCCTGAAACGAAGCCTATCAGTGATGTTATTCCTATCTTAAAACTGGCTCCTGGTCAGAAGGTCAAACTTGAGGCGTACGCGCGTTTGGGAAAAGGCAGCGAGCACGCAAAGTGGCAGCCTACTTCTGCATCGGTACTTATCGAGACCGGCAAGCCAGACGAGTTCGAGCTCTACATCGAATCAGTTGGGTCGATTCCGGCTCCTGAAATCTTCGTTCGGTCGATTGAAAAATTGCAGAAGTCACTAGAGGAATTTTCCACCAAGCTGGTGGCCGCGGAGTAATCTCGATCAAAAATGAAGGAAAATCAGTACCGATTGAAGCTAGGCTACGACTTACGAAAGCAATCGCGAAAGTCAAAGCAGGGCCTGTGGAAGACTGCGTCTGAAGGAATACTTGCAAGCCGAAAAAATCGGCCCGAGGTAAACGTTGGTGTTATTTCAAGGAATTCGACCGAAGGGTCAAAGGTGCTTGTTGCGGGCAAGGTTCTGGGTACTGGAAAGATAGATCACAAGGTTACTGTCGGGGCCTATTCTTATTCGAAGGATGCAAGGGATAAAATCAGAGCTGCTGGTGGTGCCTGTCTCAATCTTCGTGAATTCATGGCCTCCACTTCTTCGGTAAAGGATGTGCTTCTGCTTGGCTAGCACCATGCAGGAATCTTCTCAAGCTCCGGAGAGGAAAACTCCGAGCAAGCATTACGTTGACGCAAGTGGGCAGATTGTTGGAAGAATGTGCTCCCGAATAGCTAAGCTTCTGCTCAGCGGAGACAGCGTGGTCATTGTACACGCTGATAAGGCTCTTTTCTCGGGACATCGCTCGAATGTGATGGGGGATTTCTTCGATCGCCTAAAAATTGCTAGCGTCGTCCATCCAAAGCATGGACCTTTCCACCCTCGAACTCCGGCAGGTATTCTTTCCAGAACTATAAGAGGGATGATTCCTAGAAATAAGACCAAGGGATTGTCTGCGATCAGGCGGCTACGTGTATACACCGACATTCCAAAAGGGATGGAAAAGATTTCGTTTACC
>JASHXQ010000174.1 GCA_030043455.1 Nitrososphaerales archaeon
AAATCTCCCTGATTCTTTCCACGTATCCGTTAAAGCCTGATACGAAATCCACAGCGACAACGGAAGTTGCGTCGTTCACGCTGCTCTCGTAACCTTCAATTGGAACTTCTCCTCTGCTGTTTGCTTCCAACAGGGTTACAGTTTTCAATTGGCCCTTTTCCTTCATCCTTTGCCAGAGGACTTTATTCGCAGGAAAATTCAGGGAGCTGAGAACCGCGCCACTCCTGTCCGGAGTTAGAGCGAGCGAAAATCCAATCGCAACGAGACCTGCGCTGACGCTGGGGACGATGGCAATCTCGCTGGAGGAGCTGGTTCCAATCATCCGTGCAAATTGTTCCTTGATCTTTGTCACATCATCCATGGAAGAATCCCAGAGCAATCCTCGTCTGGAATATTCTTCGATCGATTCTTCCATGGCATTTGTCACGGAAAGGGACGGAGCGCCTGCGAGCGCGCTGTTGAGGTAAGTTACATCCTTCAGCATCGGGAAGCTTACTTTGTAATTCGCCACGCTGGAAACGCGAAAAAAGCAAAGACTTTGATAGATAGAAAAATTTCACGTCTCGAGTTGGTAGAGAACTCAACAAAAGCTCAAACATGGAAAGTACAGGATAACCTGGATCATGTGAACTTTGATCGCGAGTTTTACGAGAATCTTTTCAGAAGCCGTTCAGAGTTTCAGCTGAAGAAGAAAATACATTGTGGTCCTCATTCCGGAAAGGTGTTTCGAGTTAGAGCGGGTGAGATCTTCCGAATCGTCGAGACAGAAGGTCCCCAAATTTGCGATCTCTGGATCTTCAATGCAGAGAATCCTAAAGAGCACTTTTGGTCAAATTACACTATGGTCATTGAAGGAGTGTACCTGAGACCCTTCGGTCGTCTCTGGTCAAACATGCCCTGGTTCCGCCCCATGGCGACTTTAATGGATGAGACAGTTCGGTCGCGCGGCGAATTTCCCCATATCATCTCCTTTGGCTCGCATTGTACCTCGGAGCTTTGGGAGCTCCACTCCGGCATTCAGGGATTGAACGCCTGCCACATCAACGGCCTGAAGGCGATCCGTCCGTTCGGACTCAAGGAGAGTGACCTTCACGACAACCTCAACGTGCACATGAAGGTGAAGATTGATCCGAACGATGGCCAGGTCTCCGTGGCAAGGTCGGACTGTCAGAAGGGTGACTATGCAGAATTTTTCGCTGAAATGGATTTGCTTCTTGCAATGTCCACCTGTCCGCTGGGAGATGGAAGTTATCCAAATTCCATGCCCGAGAAGATGGTGGTGAGATCACTGGAAGCCGAAATCTATTCCACCGGAGTCAAGCCCTCGATATTTCCACAGTGGTACAATTGGAGGAGGAAATCAGCCAACATTCAACTTCAAGGATCAAAATTGGAGAGGAACGAAAGCCATTAATAACTTATTCCAAGTCCGAAATTTGCTAAATGCGAGAAATTCGCCGTGGCGTGTCAACGGGAGTACTAGTAATTGTCATTATCGTCGTTATAATTATCATCGGAGCGGGTGTCTTTGCCCTAACAAGATCATCGACGTCCACTACCACCCCTTCGACGAGCAGCAGTTCCTCCTCGACTTCAGTTACTTCATCTCCAAGCTCGGCTTCCTCCTCTGTTTCAAGCAGTGTAAGCTCCGTTAGCTCCACTTCCTCGTCAACGTCCTCTGTTTCAAGCACCTCCGTTGCGACCTCCACTTCCTCCAATTCTTCTAGTTTGAATCAAATCGTCATCGATGAACCCAACAATCCGGATACTCTCGACCCTTCAACGGCCTTTTCGAGTAACGGTGTGGAGATTAACATGAACGTCAACATGCCACTGATCTTCTATGCGAAGGGAAGTTACAGCCAGTTTATTCCGGTGCTGGCGCAGTCCTGGAACGAGTCAGCGGACGGTATGACCTATACTTTCGTTCTAAGACAGGGTGTATACTACAGCGACGGAGATCCATTCAATGCCTATGTGGTCTGGTACAACGTGTACCGGGGCTTGATCACGAATGCCGCCGTGGATTTCATCTTCGGTCTCACCTTGAACGATTCCGGAGTTACCGCCGGAGATCTCAATTCTTTCAACAACTCCCAGAATTTGCCGATGGGCAACACCACCTTGCTGAATATCATGGAAAATGCCAGCAACTCTGTCACTGTACTCAATTCCAGTGTGGTCCAATTCCATTTGAGCTACCCGTTCTCCTCCTTCCTTGCGCTCACGGTCGGACCACCCTTTGAATACGTAGATCCTTACGTTGTGGGTCAACACGGCGGTGTGATCGTCAACACCCCCAACCCCTGGATGTCGGTCAATGGTAGCAATGTTGGCGACGGTCCCTATGTTGTAGAGACCTTCATTCCGAACCAGTACACGGTTCTCGTGGCCAATCCTAACTATTGGGCGCAAAATATCACGGGAAATTACATCCTCGCACCGGGGTCAATCCAGCGGATCATTCTGAACTACAAGGTGGACGAGCTCACAAGAACTCTCGATCTCGAAAACAATCGTGCGCAGGGCGGGATCGTGACCTTCAACGACATCAACAATGTTTTGAGCGCGGGTAAAAATCTGTACATCCCCAATCTCGGGCCATCGGGCGACATTGAATCTATTCTGATCAACAACGAAAAAGCGCCTTTCAACAACACACTCGTGAGGCAGGCTATGGTCGATGCAATCAACATATCGGAAATTCAGTCCACGGTGTACGAAGGCTACATCATTCCGGTAGTTGGACCGGAACCGGTCAACATCCCCTATTACAATAGTTCTCTAACGCCTACAAAGCTAAACTTGTCGGAGGCCCAGGCGCTGCTTACAGAAGCGGGATATCCGGGTGGAAAGGGACTACCTTCTATCACGTTCGTCTATCCCCAGAGCGAGTATGTCAGCCTGATCGCACAGATCCTCGTCACGGACCTGTCACAGATCGGCATTACACTCCAGCCCCAGCAGCTCACCTACGACGAATACACGGCCGTGGGCGGGATTCTAGGGAATAATTCCCAAGCGCCTAATCTGTATTACAGCGACTGGACCTTCTATCCGGACTTTAGTGGATACGAGTATCTGATCGATTCACAGTTGGGTGTATTCCCTTACTTTAATAACGCCACGATCAACAATCT
>JASHXQ010000175.1 GCA_030043455.1 Nitrososphaerales archaeon
TTAGGGAGCTGGTCCAAGGGCAGGATTCCAGCCGGTCTCGCTGGAGGTGGCGTGTTCGAGTCCGCCGTTCCCTACCATCCTTGTACGATAAGGCATTCTCTAGATCCTCCATTTGTTCTATCGCGTCTTTAACGGCATGGTTTCTGTGTTTCAACTTCTCGAAGTTGCTTATGGCATACTAGTTCACTGAAATTGGAATCTCCGAACTGAAAAAATCTTCCTGTCGAGCTGAAATGACAATTATTGAGGAATTCGCGAGGACTCTTGCCAAGTAATTCACGAGAATCCGCGATTTTCGAAATTCACCGTGTGGTTTTTTCCGCACTTTTTTGCGAGCCAGACTCATTTCGAGATTACTGAAATATATTCTAGGTTTTTGTAATTGCAAAATTTGGGGCAATAGATAATTGAAAGTTCATGGTCTGAATTGAACGTTTCGCTGATTGACCCAAGAGAGAACGAAAGCAATAGTTTTCATTGCACTAATTATCCTAATCATCTTAGTTTCTCTGGGATTTGTCGAGAGCGCACCTGGCCAAGGCCTTCCACAAACAGCGCAATCGAGTCAAACTGGGGTGACGCAGACTTCAGTAGTACTTTACACTATTCAATTCACTAGTCTCGAAACCGAAACTACTGTCTCCACCATCTCTGTGACTCAGACATCAGTGATGACGATGCCTGCCTCAACGGGGATCAGCGTCACTGGGCAAACAAGCCAGTCCATGTTCGATCGAGATCCGACGAGCACCGAGAATTTCTCCACGACAATGGCCTCCAGTCAGATCATTAGTTCAGTCACTTCCCAAAGTTTATCATCAACGACCCTTGTTAACGCAACTTCAACAACGTCGGATGGAACTGTAAGTGACACAGAAGGAGCGGGGAGTATATGGAACAGTAAGATTGCCCTTTCATGTTCTCCATCAGTGTTTCAACTCGGTGTAAATACAACATGCACAGCCACTTTAAGTGCGCCAGGCAATTTGACAGGGCAAGTCAGTTTTTCGAGTAATTCGCTTGGAATATTCTCGGAACCGGGATGCATGCTCAACACAACGGGCGGCATGGCGACATGTACTGTTAGTTTTGACCGTACTGGTACGGAAACAGGGTCTTTTTCCATTGCGGCCGAATATTCAGGAGATCGCAGCCATCTCAGCAGTTCGTCCAGTGTCACACTGGTGGTTTATTCTGCAGGGTCAACGAACATCCAATGTTCTCCGAGCGAACTACAAGTCGGAGTACCAACCTATTGTATCGCAGCGGTCGTCAATGAAAATGGTCTTCCCGCCCCTACCGGCGTGATCCTTTTTAGCAGCAATGGTCCGGGCAATTTCAGCCAGTACGGGTGTAGCTTGGACTCGTCAGGAGAATGCACCGTGTCATTCACTCCAGCAACGAAAATGACGTCAATTGCACTTTACGCGACTTATTCCGGCGATCATTATCACTCCCGGAGCTCCGGAAAATTTTCGAGTTCTGTAACTTAGATGGATTAAGAGCGGCTCGACTGAGAGAGTACTTCCCGGAAGAATTGACTGAGCCTAACCGAGATCGCTCGGAAACAAATCCAAAATCAAATTCCCACATCGCCCTAAGAGATTTTAGTACGGTACTGTCATTACCGTTTTCAGCATAAAAAGGGACTACAATCCCAACTCCGGAACTCTTATTTTGGATTTCGGACGCTTTCCGATGAGCAGAATTCCCAACAACACCCCAAACAGCGAAACCCAGGATATCGCATCTCCTGTCACGTCGGAGCTGGTCGATCCATAGTTAAGTGTAACATTGTACGACCCGCCCTTCGGGAGGGAGATCGCCATGTACTCCACAGAATCTAGTGGGAGAGTGACGTTAATGGGCGAGATTGAGAGTCTTATTCCTTGACTCGACGAGGCGGCCCAATTGGTGAAATAGGAAACTCGCACCAGAAGGCGGCTTCCTGCCGAAGCGTCGTTGACATGCACCACGATGTTTTCAGGTTCAAAACTGGTGACATTCGCAGAACCGGTACCATTGATGATCGAGACATAGCTGGAAGTGTAGTTTTCCAGTTTGTAGACATAGAAGGGGCCGATTTGCTTTGCTAGCTGGAAGTACGTGGGATAATCCGCCAAGGACTCGGGCGTTTGACTCGCCATCAGCTGATACTCGTAGAGTGAGTTCTCATTTGTTGTAATCTGAAGTTTAGTGGAGTCCGCCAGCGCTTTCTCAGTAACGGAAGATTGCGTTCCCCAAACGACCACGTATCCGGTGTTCAATCCTACCAGAGTCTGGTAAACCTCTTGGCCGTCCCACGACACCAGATACCCGTTCTTCAACACCGTCTCGAGGGTAGAGGAAGTATCCGCTCCAGACCACCAGAATTCATATCCGCTCCCAACCTCCGCGTGCCCCGTTTTTACCGGTGAGGCCGCAAGAAGGTGCTGGTCAGGAGTCAGAAATTCCTCGTATGCTACTCTCGTGTTGTTCGGGACATTCTGGCTTATCCAGGAAAACAGCTGAGAAACGTCGCCTCCTTGTGGTAGATTTCTTGTCGTTGAAGCAATCGGCAATTGACTCATTAACTCGTACGAATTCACCGCGAGAGTAAGTCCTAGAAAAACAAGCACAGCTATTGAGAGTACTTTAAGCCCCAACCTCGTGGAGTAGCTTTTCTTTCCCAAGCGTTCGGACAGTTTGTTGAGGATAAAGAAGGATTCACCAATTCCTGCACCGGCAAGTGTCGCGAGGAAGATGCGGGCCACAGCGGCGGCTCGGGCAGGCCTGAGATCAAAGAGCTGAAACATTTGCAAGTGCCATAGAGGCTCGTAATATTTTGGACCAAGCGAGACGTAGAGAAATAACCCAATGATCGAGAAGATGACTGTCGCTGCAAAACGAGACTTAGTTCGCAGAAACATCAGAACACCTCCTAGCGCAGCGAGAACCATCAAGAGCTGGTAAAACATCGGGGAAGACGAGGACAGAATGGCTTGTGCGGCAGAGTACTCCATAGTGTCCAATTTTGGTTGAGTTACGTGAAGAAAATTCGTGACCAAAGGAGTTGCTTCCTCCCCAAAAATGTAACCGAGATGGAGATCGTTGTAAGTGGTCGCAAAGTTTCCCAGCTCGTCCACAAGAGACCCTTGAGAAACGTAGAAACTCTTGCTTTCATATGCCGGGATTATCCAGAAAGAGCAGATCCCCAAGACAATTACAAGAATCAAGGCAAATTTGAGAATGGTCTTCGGAAGGAGTGGATTTTGGAAATGAGATCTTTCTATAAACGACTTCAGAAATAGAACCGCCGTGTAAACTATTAGGGCAACCACAGCGAAGAGACCAGCGAGTGTATGTAGCATGAAATCGAAGGCCACGAGACCCGCGGCTATGAGGAAGTATCCCCAAGATTTTCTCTGGAAGGACTGATGATAGACCGCTATTATGAGAGGTACAAGGGCAACGGCCACTGTAAACTCGTACATCCCGTAATACATGGCATCTAGTGGTCCCCCCAATTCAAAGCCGCCTGCGGTCCCAATGGCAATGAATCCTGAGAAGAAAGCGGAAATCCTGCCAAGGCCGAACAGTTTCGCCGCAAAGTACACGGCAAGAGCGGGCAGAATGAAAAAGATCGCCAGCATGATTTTGAAAATACTCAGGGAAGAAAAAAACCCAGACAAGGTATAGTAAAGAATGGAATAGATCAGATAAGAAGCGGGAGGATTAAATTGTCCCTGCGGCCATCCGAGGTAAAAATAGGGGTTCCATCCTACCAACTGATGGTATTGAGGTAGCAGTACCGTCGCCACATAAACTGATTCTGTAAAGTGTTGACTCAGATCGTAGTTATACAGAAACCCGGGGGCAAATATTCCCCGGATAAGGTAAATCCCAAAAATAGCTAGGGCTCCCAGCAAAATGCCGTCTGCAAGCCAGCTTTTTTGTGGGATGATCGACGCAATTTTGTTTTTGACTTGGTTTGCTCCTCGCAACATTCAGTATTCTTTTCCAAAAGTCCCTCCCTGTTGCCGAACGACTCATTTCCGCACAGTTTCAATGGCGTCGACGTAGATTTTTCAGCTGGAAGCTAGACTACAAGAAATCACGAATGCAGTTCTCGCTATTTCAAAGCAATTCGCAAATGATCGTGAACATTTCTCGGGAAGCAACTTCGGGGATTTGTGTTTCCGGTTTGTCACCTAGAACTTTTTCCGAAGGAAGATTCTGTTAGGTTCGACAGTAGTGTGGCTGCTGAATGTATCGAATAGAAGGATTTCATTTGGTTGCAGAAATGGAACAGATTTTTCCCGAAACCTTGATAGTTAGGGCAGCGATGCAGCCTGTTCGGAAAACCAGAACAGAACTTTGTCTTGCTTTGGAATCTTGTTCTGGGTGTTTCAGTAAATCAATCCTCGAACAAATGTGTACCCGCGTTGGGCGACTTTGCTCGGGATGAGTCAACCTAACTTAACAACTGCAAGACGGGTGGTTGAACCTCTCTAGAGTGCACTATTCGGCCTTCTATCAGATTCTTTACTAGTGATGTGGGTTATCAGGCCCGGGCCTTAGATGAATAACACGGATTATCTCGGCAGTTTGATGGCGCTAAGACGTTCCACCGACGCTTGTAATTGTTATAGACATCACTCACGCGAATCAGAAGCCTATGACTCTTGAAGTAGCCAGCAATGTCAAGGCAATTCTCGGAGAGGGGCCCACTTGGGAAGCGAAAAACGGGGTACTCTATTGGATAGATATTCGCGGGGGAATAATCTACTCTCACAAGCCCGGGGATCCCGACGACGAGCAGGTTGCAAGAGCAGAACTCGTCAGTTCGGTAGTGCCGAGAACGGAAGGGGGCTTTGCCCTAACTTTGAAACACGGCTTCTTTAGTCTGGCTTCCAATTCCAGCCAGGCAGAACTGCTTTCCGAGCCGATAGAGGCAAACCTCTCCTCAAACCGGTTCAACGATGGGAAATGTGATCCCGCCGGGAGATATTGGGCGGGTACGATGGACGATTCAGAGAGGTCGAGTTCTGGAGCTCTTTATGTGCTCGACAAGAATCGGGAGGTGAGAAAGATGGTCTCTGGGGTATCGATCTCTAACGGTTTGGGCTGGAGTCCGGACAGTAAGAAAATGTACTATATTGATTCCCCCACGAAAAAAGTCTCGTCCTTTGATTATGATCTGGCTACCGGAGGAATTTCCAACCGAAAAACCATTGTCGATTTTGCCGCGAATAATCTGCCCGGAGTGCCCGATGGGATGGCTGTCGACGCAGAAGGAATGATCTGGGTAGCACATTGGGGCGGTAGCAGAGTAACGCGGTGGAATCCAAGTACGGGCAAACTGCTCGACACTGTCATAACCCCTGCTGAGCACACCACTTCGGTATGCTTCGCCGGGAAGAATTTAGATGAACTTTACATTACTTCGGCAAGTGATGGGCTGGAGGCCAAGGCACTTGCCGCACAACCTCTCGCCGGAAGCCTGTTCGTAACGAAACCGGGGGTGAAAGGGCTACCGACTTACTCTTACGAAGGGTAACTAGGGATTTGCCTTGGTCTTCATTTTTTCCAGAGTCTGGATCACGCTGGAAGAATCCGTGTTTCCGTACCCCTCGGCGACAGCTTTAGAGAAAATCTCTTTGGAGGTCTTGACGGTGACCGAGGGAAGCCCAAGGTCGACGCCTGTCTGCGCCAGGAGATTGAGGTCTTTTTCGAGAAGCCACGTCTGCCAGCCTGAACCAAAGTTCCCGTCCGCGATTTTCGGGGCCACGCGTCGGAAGGCAAACGAGTCACCAGCGCTTGTCTTGATGACGTCAATCACTCGCGCAGGGTCTAGTCCTAACGCCTTCGAAAGCTGCATGGCCTCTGCGCCCGCAAGAGTGTTCGAAGCTACAAGGAGCTGATTCACAAGCTTTGTCCCGGTCCCTGAGCCTGTTGGTCCCATGTAGACAATGTTCTTCCCCATCGCTCGAAAAATATCCTCGCTCTCCCGAAATACCTCTTTCTTTCCGCCCACCATGAATGTCAGGGTGGCATTTGTTGCACCCTCCGGGCCTCCACTTACGGGAGCGTCCAGATAGTTGATCCCTATGGCTTCCAGCCTTCGTGCCACGAGCCGGGAAGTTTTAGGATCGATTGTACTCGTATCGATGATCGTCCGGCCCTTCGCGTCTCTGCTAATTGCAAGCCCTTGATTTCCGAAAATAACTTCCGAAACATCCTTAGGAGCGGGCAGTGATAGTACGACGACCTCCACTTCTTCGATCAGTTTTCTCGGCGAATCGGAAGCTTTCGCGCCGGATTCTAACAGTGGTAGAGACGCTTCCTTATTTCTTGCAAAAATCTTTAGGGCATAACCCGCTTTCAATAGGTTCATACCCATAGGCATCCCCATCTTGCCGATGCCGATAAGGCCCAGGGATTTCATATCAGACGACACTTGGCCCTGAAATCAACCGAACGCATTCAAGACATCATTTCCTTCCTTCAGTTTTCTTTGTGGCGGAAACAATCGAGAGGACATCTCGATCTTTCAACTGATAGTCCACGGGCAGTCTGAGTCCCGTCCGGGCATCCACTGCATAGATCAAACCTCTCGCTAGATCCGAGTGGATCGATTGGGCGAGATCCGCGACAGTCGTGCTATCTTGCATGAGAAACACATCGGGGAGGATGTTTCCCGAATTGTCCGAAAATTTCGTGGCATCTGATACCGGATAAACAGCGTTCATTCGTAGAAGTTTGAAGACGGCGACATTGATCGCAAATTGCACCCCGGTTCGCATGTATTCGCCAAGGATAGCTCTGCTGATGTGGGAAAGTGCCCACTGCTGTTTTTCGGTCAGTTTCGCGCCCTTTACGAGATCGAACCGCTCCTCGCCCGGCAGATAGTTAATCGCCCCGCTCTGTTCGGCTCTCCGTAAGGTAAGCTCCGATTCTGCACTGCACGGGACTATAATCATGTCCTTGTAGCTCTCCCTGATTTTTTCGAAGTTTTTCGCAGCCTCGGGAACGTCCATCTTGTTGGCTACGATTAAGGTAGGCTTGGAAACTTCTCTCAGAGTCCACGCAAATTCCCGACGCTGATCGTCAGTCCACCTTTCTGCCTCCTCCCCGTAGAGCTGGTGCTTGCTCATGGCCTCCATTACATGCGATCTGCGGACTCCGACGCCTTGCATAATTTCGCTCACCGTTTCCCCAAAATCCGCAGTGGGAGACCCCTTCAATGTCCGGATAATCCGGTCGAAGCTATTGTCCAAGATTTTGAGATACCACATAGCCAGCTCTTCTTCTATATCGGACACGTCCGCCACCGGATCACCTATCCCAGGACTGGCTATTTTCCCGTCTGCATCGATGCTGCCAGAAGCGTCGATGATGTGAAGCAGAGCGTCCGATTGTGCGGCAACCGTGAGGAACTGGTTTCCGAGTCCGCGGCCCTGCCATGCACCCTTGATTAGTCCAGGGAGGTCGATAATCTCAATGGGGATGATCCTCCAACCGTCTTTGCAGGCTGAATTGCGAGGATTGTCTGCCTTGATACCAAGCTCTCTATGCACGCACAATGTAGCTGCATGTCCCACACCATTGTTCGGAGCTTTCGTAGTGAATGGATAGTTGCTTATTTCGGCACTTTGAGCCGTGGCGGAATTGAAGAAAGTCGTTTTTCCGGTATTGGTCTTTCCGATCAGACCGATTCTTACTAGTGGCATTATTTCCGGTTACTGTTGCTTTCAACTATTTGCACCATGATAAAATCCTTAGCCATCCTTTGAAAAGGCCAACATCTTTAAGAGTCGAGCTTCTCCCTCCTTTGCGACTCGCGTCCGGCTTTTTTCGGCCCTCGGAAGAAAATTTTGAGCCAAGCAATTCATCACTTTGAAAATTCGAAGTAAAAATGAAGGAAACTAGCGCTCAAAGCGGCATTATCACTCGTCACGGCAAGAGAATCAGCGTTTCTCACCGGGGTGGGATACTTATCAAAACGGGAGAGTATTCGCTCGCACTTGATCCGAAGCGCGCCTCCAAGTCGGATTTTTCATTTGTCTCTCACGCTCATATCGATCATGTCCACAGTCCCGACGGTAGTTCCCGAATAATCGCGAGCAAGGAAACTGTGAAGCTTGCGAAGGTCAGGGGTTATCATCTGAGAGACGCCATCGAAGGGTATGCGGGTATCGATTTGCTAGACGCCGGTCACATTTTGGGTTCAAGGGCTATCCTGATCGAGGATAGCGTGTTCTATACAGGTGATTTTTCTACGAGGGATAGGGGGTTTCTCAGAGGCTCTCCAGGGGTGAAGTGCGATACGCTGATCATGGAAACCACCTACGGCACCCCCCGCTATGTCTTCACCGATACCGAGAAAATCGTCTCGAGAGTGAGCCGGCTGATCGCGGAGTGTTTCCACAACTGTCGCCCAGTAGTTCTAACCGGATATCCACTCGGCAAGGCTCAGCTCATTACCTATCTGTTTAGGAACTGGGGGCCTATCTACCTCCACGAGTCGGTGCACGGTATGAACGAAGCTCACGTGGATCTTGGCGTTGACCTCCCCCGCTTAGAATCCTGCGGGAGTGGAACCAAACAAGAATCCATCTTGAGAAAGCGCCCTTGGATTGTGATTGCGCCGGCATCTTCCGGTAGGTCTCAATTCATCAAATCTCTCCGAGAGAATTATGGCGCAGTGGTTATTGCTTTTACCGGATGGGCTGTGGATCCCCGGTACAGCTATGCCATGGGAGTGGATTATGCTTTCGATCTGAGCGATCACTGCGATTTCAGTGAGCTCGTACAGCTGGCGAAATACTGCAATCCTTCAAAGATCTACACGGTGCACGGCTTTGCCGCGGAATTTGCAGAGCACCTCAAGTTCCTAGGATTTGATGCAGAGCCCCTAGATGGAATCGAGCAAAGCACTCTAACAAGCTACGCCTAAATTTTCGAGCCTCTCACGAGATCTCGAGGTAAATTTCGTTTCCATCGATTTCCGCTTTCGACCACAAATCGCTTTCCGGAAGTTTGTCTGGGTAGAGCTCCACCCTCCTCACCCTCACAAGGAACGCCAGCTGATCTTTCTTGGATTCCAGCAGTCTGGAAGTTTGTTCACCAAGTCCCGCAACCTTGGCCTCATTCAAGACATCCGTAGGGTTGAAGCCCTTCTCCTTTCTGAGTGATTGGAGATTCCGCGCCAGATCTCTTGTGGTACCCTCAGCAATGAGGTTGTCGTCTCTGGAAATATCGAGCGCGATTACGACCCCGTAGTTTTCCGAGACAACATAGTTGGGATCGGATGATGAGAAGTCAAAGATCACATCGGATTCTGTGAGTTCGAAGTCCGGCATCTCGGGAAGTCTTGCTTTCCCATTTTTTCGCAGTTCACTGAAAAGCCAAATCGCATTAACAGAAGCCAATTTCGCAGTGAGCTCATTCGTTCTATTTTTGGCTCTAGGAGCCACCAATTCGAAATTGGGCTTCACCGAGATCTTAATCGGAGTTTTCGCGGGGTCGATCTCAAACTCTGCACCTACTAGATTCACCTGCTCTAAAAACAGGGCTCTGTCCGAGGAGATTAGATCAATTTCATCTTCTCCCATGAGAAAAACCGCATTTCGAAGGGGCCAGCGGCGTTTCACTTTCCCCTTCATCCGTGCAGCATTCGTAAGTGAGACGAGGTTCGCGAGAAGATCAAACTCCACTTCCAACCGATCATTCCTGAATCGGGCTTCAGACTGCGGCCAGTCGCTCAAAACCAGACTTTCCACCCCGAAGGATTTCGATGCAAGATAGTCGGTGACATAAGGCGACACCGGATGGAGCATTACATCGATCTGTAAAAGAGCAAGGCCCAGTACCGAATAGATGATTTGCCGTCTTTCCCGACTCTCCACAGTTTCCTCCCACATTTCCCCCCGAACGATAGGAATGTAGGTCTGACTGAGAAGGTCGATCACAAAAACCTCGATCGCTCTAACTGCTTCCGAGTAACGACCCTGATTGTAAGCCTCAGTGCAAATGTCTATGGTTGCTCCCACTTTAGAGAGGAGCCATCGATCCTGCTTTTTGAAAACAACCTCTCCAGCTTTTTGCAGTCGTTTCATGGCCTCCTCCGGGGTAAAACGAAAACCATCAAAGCTTGCATTCTGCAGATAGAAAACATGCATGTGATAGAGCGTATTCAAGATCTGGTATGGTCGAGTGACCATCTCTGCCTTGCTGAAGTTGATGGAATCAATCACACTGGCTTTCCAGTTCAAGTAAAGCCGTACGAGATCCACGGATGTCGATTTCAAGAGCTCTCGGACCGGGACAAAGTTCCCCTTGCTCTTGCTGAGTTTCTCTCCATGCTCGTCAAGCACGTGGCCCATGAAAAGGAAAGCTCGATACGGCGACACTGCTTTCATTTGGTAGATCACATTCTCAAGGAGCAGACTGTATGCCCATCCCCTAGTCTGATCGATGCCTTCCGTTAGAAACGGCATGGGCACTAGATCGTGATACTCTTTGTCCGTGTGCGCGGCGTAAGGAGCAGCCCCGCTGTTATGCCACGTATCTAGCACAAAGGGCTCACGTTTCATATCAGATCCGCATTTGGGGCACGGGATTAGAATCCGGTCAATCCAGGGACGATGTAACTCGAAGCCCTGTCCATCCGGAAGACTCTTGGCTTTCGTGACGATTTCATTTCGGGAGAACAAACCCTCCTTCTCCTGACAGTTTGGACATCTCCATATGGGAAGGGGAGTGCCCCAAATTCGTTCCCGTGAAATGCACCATGGTCTCTTCTCCTTTACGATTTCAATGAACCGATTTCTAGGGGGATCGTAGTAATATTCTACATCAGAGGCAGCATCCACGGCCAACTCTTTCAAGCGGTCGACGAAGTAGAAATACTCCCGCCGAGCGAGCCAAACCAGCCTATCTCCTGATCGCCAGCAGATCGGGTACTCGTGTTTGATTTTCCCGTATTTGAGAAGCAATCCCTTCTCCTTCAGCGCGTCCGCTACTTTCGAATCAGCATCTCTCACAAAGAGCCCGCCAAAGGCCCCTGCCTTCTCAGTGAAAACCGCTTGGTCGTCGATAGGGTTGAATATCGGCATATGTCTTTTCTGCGCCGCCTCAAAGTCATCCTCGCCGTTTGCAGGAGCCATGTGGACGAGACCGGAACCGGTTGTCACATCCACGAATTCCTCTGCAACGACGGAATGAACCAACGGACTTTCCCAATCTAGTCCACCTTGCTCGGGAACAAGATCGGCAATCGGGTATTCATATCGCAATCCATCGAGCTCTTGTCCCTCCACACTCTGTTTCACTTCGTAATTCTGAATCTTGAGCTCCTTCATCAGGGGTTCCAGCCTTTCGGCTCCGACGATCCAGGTCTCGAGAGAGGGCTGGACCGTCAAATAGCAGTACTCTGCCTCGGGTTTTACCCCGACTAACTCGTCTGTAACCACCGTGAAAGGCATCGTTGTCCAGGCGATGAGGTAGGTATTGTCGGCTTCCCGGATTTTCATCTTGAAGTACAGAGACGGATCTTCCAGGTTCTCATAACCCCCGAGGCCCACCTCCGCGGCACTGAGAGAAGTCTGGCAGCTGGGGCAGAAGGGAGTGACTCTGAACCCTTCGGTGAGAACCTTGTTTTCCCAGGCAGCGCGCAAGATCTGCCACTCCCTTTCTATGTACGCATCGCGATAGGTCCAGAAGGCATGTTCGTCGTCGATCAGGAGACCGATCCGGTCATCGGACTCTTTCCAGACATCGTGATAGCGCAACACCATCTCCTTGCACTTTCGGACTAGAGCTTCTTCCCCCACTAGCTTGAGGTTGGCCGTTTTGTTCCCTGTAAGCCCCAGTTCCTTTTCCGCTTGGAGCTCCACCGGGAGTCCTTGAGTATCCCAGCCTCCCTTGAAATCCACAAAAGTTCCTCGGATCGTCTCAAACCGGTACCATAGATCCTTCATGATCCGACCCCGGAGGTGACCCATGTGAGGTTCGCCGTTGAGAGTAGGGGGACCGTCCACATAGCCCGCAAGCTTTGCTTTTCGGTCGTAGAATTTCTGACGGATCTTTTCCCTCACATTTTCTTTGTCCCATCGTTCCCGGACCTCATCCTCGATCGCGAGGGCATTGTAGGAATTAGGCAGCCCCAGACTCTTATCAGGCTGCTTCGTCGTTTTGCTCACAGTCTAGATCCTCCGCTCGAAGTCAAGGTCGCAGCCGATCCAAATGAAATGAAAAAATGTAAGGGAAAACTCGAAACACAAGCAGATACGTCAGTGACGCGACTGTTGAAAAAAGTGACGACAGATTTGGTGGCCACCCAAAACCTAGATCTAGAGGCCAGATGTCGTAGGGCGTATTTAGAAGTTTTTGTAGAACGGTCCGGTTATTGCCGTGAGAAAGCTTTGAGATCTCTCTGGATTTTTGTCAAATCTAGTCCATATATTTTAGCGCAAAGTGAAGAAAGCTAAACCTAGACTGTTATCGTTTGATTCGGAGGGTGGACTCTTCGGTGCTAAAACCGAATGTCACAGTTTTCCTCCAGATGGCAGAAATCTCCGTCAGAGGGCTTGAGCACTCGAATACGGGATACAGTACGATCACCGGGACCACTTAAGCCACGTCTTGAGCAGGCCGGACGACAAATACAGGTGCAGATCGCAAAACTAGACGCTACTTCTGCGAAGCTGAGAGAAAGAGACTCTTCGATCTTTAACAAGGTCGTAGCAGCGATTCAGAAACACGATACTCAGCACGCGAACATCTTGGCAAACGAGCTTTCCGAAGTTCGCAAGATGAACAAGCTTGTTACTCAGGCAAAGCTTGCACTCGAACAGATCACACTGAGACTCAATACAGTCCAGGAGCTCGGCGACATCGTCGTCACACTCTCTCCAGCCATGGGCGTTATCCGAAACGTCAGGTCTGGTCTAGTGAGTGTCATCCCAGAGGCAGAGCACGAAATCGGAGAAATCTCAGGACTACTCAGCAGCATTCTAGTCGATGCAGGACAGCTCGGAGCAGGCGTAATCAACTTCGAGTCTGCAAACGAAGAAGCAGACAAGATCTTGGCAGAAGCAGGAGCAGTTGCAGAGCAGAGAATGCGCGACAAATTCCCAGACCTGCCTTCCTCAGTTCCCACAGGAACAGAGACAGCAGGTTTCTCGTAAAGGGGAATCCTCAAGCAAAAGGGAATTATCTGTGCCCCCGTGGCGCAGATAAGACCCTCTGTTTCCTTTTTTTCTATTAGAGTAAAGCGCTGGAGAATCAAAGTTTCATAGAAAGGGACCGTTTCACAAGGATCAGGCGGAGACCTTCTACACCAAATTTCATATCGTACTGGTTTTTTCGTACGGGAAATCCCGTGACCTGCACCTCTCATCTACCGACAGGTTTTTCCGAAGTTCCATTCGTATTCTGAATTTTTTCTCATTTTTTGGGAGACATTCTTGAATTGGCTCCCAACCTGAATGTTTTCTTGCCCAGCCAATTGGATGGAGGAGTCAAGGACAAGATCAACGCTTCTTTGAGACAGATTGAGGTGCAACGCAAGGAGCTGCAAGCTCTCAAAGCCAGGCTAGAAGATCGAAGAAGGGTATTATTCGAATCCACGATTAGGGCGATTGAGAAAAGTGATGAGATGACCGCCCAAGTTCTGGAGGGGGAGCATACGGAATTGCAGAAAATCATCAAGGTAGTCATCGCCTCCGAACTTGCTCTGCTTCACATTTGCGTCCGGCTGGAAACCATCCGCGATGTGGGCGATATCATGTCCGTACTGTCCAACGCCTTCAAATCGGTGAGGAAAGTGGGCAAGTCGGTCTCAGAGATCGCTCCGAATATGGATCAGGCTGCAGCCGAGATTAACGGATCCTTTACGAATATTTTGACCGAGCTGAAGATGGTGTCTCCCAACGTGAACATCTCTCTGACTGATACTCCAAACGAGATCTTTGAGAAAGCCCAGAAGCTCATAGGCGAGCGAACTCTGGAGCTGGAGAATTTGCCTCGAAATCTTGCTGAGGTTATGGGCGAAGAATCGATCTATGAAAAATCGAAAAAGATAGCGCTTTTGGCGACCGAAGGGGAAGACGGAGAGAATAATGAGGAAGAATTCAAACCAGAGCTCTATTCTTCGGGCTCAAATTTCGATCATCCGATGGCAAGAGATCCAGAGAGCGCGGTGAGAAATTATCTTACCAGAAGGGGTAGCACTAAGATAGATGTTATAGATGCGTCAGCTCAACTGAATCTGCCTGTCGATCTTGTTGAACAAGCCTATATCAAAGTGTTAGCTGACAGGCGCTTTTTCAGCCATTCCAACAGTACGGGACAGACTGGAGATTTGTGAGAAACTAAAATTTGATCTTTCAACCGGAAATCCAAAACGGAGTTTGAATGTAGCAGATGAGCGATAACGCAGCCAAAGTCCTTGAAGGTGCGGCACAAAAATATGCCTCAGAAGCGATTCGTTTCGATTCGCAGGGAGCTCGGAGTATGGCGATTAAAAATTACCAGAATGCAATACAGACGCTTGTGCAGCTCGCTCAACTTTATCCGGATTACAAATTGAACAGCATGTATCTGCAGCGAGCCCAGTTGTACCAAGAACGCGTGAAGGCGCTTCAATCTGCGCACGGAATCGAACCTCCTTCAGAAGACGACGCTTCCTCAGGATTTACATTTACGCCACCAACGAGATCAGGTGTTTCGGTGATGAGGAGCTCACCTCCCTCTGCTCCTTCGCTTGCAGTCGAGGAGAAGGGTCCTCAGGTTGTACCGCAGCTCAAAGCAAACTACAACGACCTAATAATGAAGGAGAAGCCTCACATCAAGTGGGACGAAGTCGTCGGCCTTGAAGATTCGAAAAAGGCACTACGAGAGTCCATCATCTTCCCGGTGCAGCGCCCCGATTTGTTTCCCCTAGGGTGGCCACGGGGTCTCTTGATGTATGGTCCTCCCGGTTGCGGTAAGACTTTGCTCGCAGCAGCGACTGCCTCCGAAATTGACAGCTACTTCATCACAGTGGACGCAGCCTCGATAATGTCGAAGTGGTTGGGAGAAGGAGAGAAAAACGTAGCGAAACTTTTCAATTCCGCAAGGAAGCTACTGGAAAAAGACGCGAAATCAGTGATTATTTTCATCGACGA
>JASHXQ010000176.1 GCA_030043455.1 Nitrososphaerales archaeon
CAGGTCCCATCCCCAGTGGCACTCTGAATTAGGGCAGTGGTCACACCGGCGACTTCAAAGATTTCTCCAAAAATCGCAACATTTGCAGTAGGGCTCGAAGTCGCAGTTATCGTAACTGTATCCGAGCCGCTGGAGCTTAACGTTGCTGTAAAGATCTGGTACTCGCCTGGGCTATAGATTGACTGGAGAGTATAAGTTGACCCAAGCGAATCCGTCACGCTGGCTGATGAAATACCGGTATTTCTGAAAAGTACTACCACAACATCGCCCGCGGTTACGCTGGAGGTGAAAGGAATCTGAAGATCAACGCAGCCCGAGCCACAACTTACCGCACCGTAAGAGGAATTTTCTTGGACCACACTCGAAGAGGCAACCGCAAAGTGATTGCCAAGCTGTGGCAGATAACTAATGAAAGCCACTCCGACCAACAACGCCAACAAAATTAACGAAGTCAAGATTCTAAAATTCCCAGAGTTACCGCGGCGCATTTCGCAAAATCGGCCTCCCGTGTGGCTATTTATTGATATCAGAAAATTTTTCGAAAGTTGAAAAACTGTGAATCGTATACTCTTCTGTTTTATCTATAGAATGATCTAATGTACGTGAAGACACAAAATGATCTGCTAGGACTCCACAAGTTTGCCGTCCTTGATGACGTGAAATGGAACGATAGTTAGATCTCCGAGCTCGCTTTTGCCATAGCTGTCAACAAGAATTGATTGTTTCTCCTCGAGCTTGAACACGACGAGATCCGCCGGGGAACCGGGCTTTAGTGTTCCGAATTCATCTTTCCTACCCAAGACAGCGGCAGGCTTCGATGTAACGGCTTCTATCACCTTTTCAAGGTTCATCCCCAAGTGCAAGAATTTCGCCATAGTCGTGGGCAGGTCGTAAACAGGACCGCAGACATTTCCAGACCAGAGATCCGTGCTGATCGTGTCAGGTTCCAAATTTTCTTTTAGGGCAAGACGGGCCACCCTCCAGGAAAAGCTCCCCTTACCATGACCCACATCGAAGACCACACCGCGTTTGTGGGCTGCGAAAACTTCTGGATGAATCTTTTTTCCGTCTTCTGTAATTCCGTCGTGCTTTTTCGTTATTCGGTGCGTGGCAAAATGGAAGATGTGCGTTGCAATGTCTCCCTTTTTCAGATACTTGAGAGAAGTCGGGAGCAGCCGGCTTTCCGCCATCACCAGACACCGGGCCTCATCTGCGGTCTTTCGAGCGA
Source organism: Nitrososphaerales archaeon (assembly GCA_030043455.1). The sequence goes on from JASHXQ010000176.1 coordinate 1,229, forward strand.
TCTTCAGTAGCTCCAGAGTGTGGTGCGCCCACTTGATGCCCACGATGTCTTGTCTGTTTTCTTGGATGATTTTCTTTGTGTTCTCAGGAGTTGCAAACAACTTCGAAGTTTCTGGTGATTGAAGAAATTTTGACCACTTTTGGTCAGAGTTCCATTTGGGGGAGTCCACAAACTCCACCATGCCCAGGGATTCGATGTTTAGAAACGCAAGAATCCGTGCCGCGCTTTTGTTAATCACGTACTCTTTGAAGGGGGTAAAGTTCAGCTCGCCGCAGGATCCGGCGTCGACAACAGTGGTAGTCCCCTTCATCAGGCAGTTTACTTGGGGGTTGATGCACAATCTCACTACATCGAAAGCAACGTGAGCGTGAAGATCTACAAATCCGGGAGTGACGATTAGTCCGGAAGCGTCCAGCACCTTTTGGGCGTTGCCTTCCGAGATTTTTTTACTCACCTCCTCCACCTTTCCGCCGGAGATGGTGATGTCCTTCTTTTCATAGATCCCTTGGGAAGGATCCAAAAGTGTGCCGCCCTTTACCAGAAGATCTGTCAAGGAGAATTGGACCCTCCCTCACTGATGGCAAACGCCGTGGAGTTGACCATGAAACAGTAACCAAAAATTGTGGGCTCTCCCCTTTCGTTCACCAGGCAATTAGCCCAGCTCGGCTCTCCAGTTTGATTTAACCGAGGATACCCCACGGTAATCGTGAATGTATAGGGAGGTTGCCCTAAACTCGAATTAGCCTCGTATTTGCAGCCGGCGGTTGATTGTGCTGCTTGCGAACAGTTGAAGATCGTAGCGTCCGAAAATGAGCTGGTGACACAGGGAACTGCATAGCCACTCACGCCACATCCTCCCGTAACAGCCATGAACTCTCCGACCTCGGGCAGGTTGTTGGAGGCAACAACTTGAAAGTGCAGCAATACGATCTGTCCCCACTCATCAGCTGCAGCGACTGTGTAATTCCCAGGTAACGCGGAGTTTAGGGTGTTGTACGTCAAGATGGCCGGGTTGCTCGCGTAAAATTGATCATTAAAGTCCAGAACAACGGGAGAGGTTAGCGGTGTTTCGGCTCCAGTAGTCTGGGCTCTGTAATATCCCGATTCCGTACCGTTATTCATCCCGGCCAGGAGAGAATAACTCGTAATGTTGGTCCAGTCACCCAGAATACCCGTCCCGTTAAAGACCAAGTCCACCGGACACGCCACCTCTGCCCACACCGGGAGCGGATTTGCGCTGGAGAGATTGTTGAACGCATAATTTCCTCCAAAGATCGCGATACCCACGGGATCCTCCAAGTGATTAGAATTATTCCCAATATCACATGGACCGGATGAAACTGAAACCGGCCAGTTAGCCTCTGCGGTTAGATTATTGCTAACCATCAAAGTGTTTTCCAGCTGAAATGTGATGTTGATTGCTTCCTGGCTTGGGATTACTGTCGAGTTTATCGACAGTATGAGCTCCAGTCCCAGCGTAGAATTGATCGTCGAGATCGAAGCGGGGGAACTGATGAAAGCACTGGTGGTCGTGGTACCGGAGTAGCTGGAGCTGAGTGTGAGATCTAGATAGGCTCCTAGAAATGCGGCGATCACCAATATTGGCACAAAACCAATTACTCCGAGCCTCTTGTCGGGCATTCCCGTGTTTGGGATGCTTCGCAGGGGCTATTTGATCTTATTCTTAAGCGTGCATTAGAATAACTCTAAAATAGCTAAAGCGCGTTGGCACTTCTTTGTGCCAGAGAAGCCTAAGAAGGAACTCATTCTCGCATTACTTGAGGATCCAGATGTAAAGCGGTGGCATACTTCTCTTAGGCGCGGTAGCGAAAAAACTGCCAAAGAGTATCTTATCAGACTCTTTGACTATTGCGCCTATCGCCAGCTTACTCCCAAACAGCTGATTGAAGAATACCGCCAATCCAATAAAATTGCCCAAGACGAAATCGAAGATTGGATTAATAATCTAGCCCTAAAATTCAAACCCAACGGTGTTCTCATCCGGCTAGCAGCCATCCGTAGTTGGTTTAAGCGAAATGACTGCCCCATTTATCGGAACATCAATGCCGGAAATTCGAATGTTAAACCTAC
>JASHXQ010000177.1 GCA_030043455.1 Nitrososphaerales archaeon
CCCGGCAGATGGAGGAATCCTTTCACCATCCACTTCAGGGTGGTATCAAGCGGGCTCCTCGGTCGGCTTGATTGGAACTCCAAAGAGTCCTTTTCTTTTCTCAGGTTGGGTTGCCAACTCAACCCGTATTCAATTCGCCAACTTCACGTCCGCAAATACCACCGCCGTGATTAATGGAGCCGGGGGTATCACCGCAAAATTCTCGCTTCTTACACTTTCGCTTTCTTCGTACTCCGATATTGTGATTGATGGAGGTTCAGTCTCAGGTCTGGCCACCATTACGGGAACGGACGAAAACGTAACACTTTCGATTTCTGGCCTTCCGCTAGGTGCAACAGCTTATTGGACCAGCGATTCTGTGGACATTGGAAACAGCTCTGTGAACGATGCCTTCAACATTTCGATTTCTTTCGCTACACCGTCCGGGATCTACACGGTAACGGTCACGGCGGCTTCACAAAACTCAACCGATTCGGTCCAATTTAGCCTGAATGTCGCTCTCGCAGATCCGCTTACGGTGAGTTTTTCGGTAAATGACAATAGCTTTGTTTCAGCACCAACACTTGAATACATTTACAACGGAACGAATGAAGAGCTTGCCCTAAGTCAAATCCCGCAGACTGTCTACGTGGATAACGGATCTAGTTGGTCTATCAATTCGACCTTGGGTTCTGCGACCACTCAGAGATGGATAGCTTACACAGGAACTCAGGGTACGGCGAGCGGAGCCGCCACGATCGAAGTAGTTTATTATCATCAATACTTAATCGAATTCACTTTCGGATCTTCGAATAGTGTAACCAGCGAAGTTGGAGTTCCTTCTCCGTCAGTATCCTACACCGCAGGCGGGCAGCCCGGCAATACCCTGGCAAACGGAACTGAAATCTGGGCCGACTCGGGAACTGCTTATAACTATTCATCCTTCATCACCATTTCTTCGACATACAGGTGGGAAATATCGGGGAATCAGACAGGCACGATCTCAAAAACTTTGACTACAGAAGCGGATTATACTCCACAATATCTGGTGAATATCTCCTATGCGCTCGCGGGGAGACCTGGACCTGGCACCGGGTCATCGCCTCAGCTGAGTGTTTCGGGCAACGGATCCACTATCACAGTTCCGCTTTCGTTGAACGCTGCTGATTACTGGATGAATGACGGAGCTTCGTGGTCCGCGTCGTCGAATATGAGCGGAGGGGCGTTAGAAAGATGGCTCGGTTCGGATCTAACTGGTATAGTGAATTCGTCCGCTCCCATAAAGCCCACTTATCTGGCCCAATTTTTCGTTACGATTAACCAAAATGTGGCCTCAGCTGGATCGGTTACCGGAAATGGTGGCTGGTATGATGCTAATTCCACCATTCCTCTTTCCGCCGTCGCAAATCAAGGGTGGCAGTTCGAAATGTGGACGGGCGGTGGTAGCACCATCAATCAAAGTTCCACGGGGCTAGATGTTTCTGGACCCATCAACGAAACGGCGGTGTTCTTCGCCTCTTTGTCAATCAGTCCTGCATCTGGTGGACATGTATCTTATTCGTACGGATCTATGTCGGGAACGGTTTCCGGAGGATCTTCCACTACTTTGTACCTCGCGCCTGGTACAAACGTTTCGTTGAGTGCTGCGGCCGACTCTTCATTCTACGCACCCGGCTCTTGGAGTGCGAGTAATGATAGTTCATCATCGGGGAGCTCACTTGTGCTTTCAGTGGAGTCCCCAACAAGTGTGGGCGTTTCGTTCAGCTTGAATCTAACGATCATTGCCCTAATTGGAGCCGCTGCCGCAGGAGTACTGGTTTCGATTGTGTTTGTGGTATTGCGCAGAGGTGGTGCACACAACGTCTCTGGCGGGGTCGCCCACACTTGGAAATGGTAATTCACATAAGATTTCCGCAGTACGCCTAAATTATCTAACTTGAAGAGGATGAAGACCAGATCTTAACCTGGCCTTCTTCGTCTTGCACTTTCCTGACCCCGTCCGGAGGGGCACTTGATCGCGCTACGGGTTTCACAGCCAGTTCGCGTTCCAGTGCCGAAATTTCTTCCTTAAGTGACACCTTCTTGACCGTCAATTCTTCTGCGAGTCTCGATGTGGGAACCATCCTGCCCAAGTCCTGTGTTAGAACCATAAGTTCGTATTTGAGGTTGTTCAGTTTTACCTCCTTAGACCTTCGAATCTTGGCTTCCGAACCTCCAGATTCTACCGAGATCTGCCCTCGCCTCCAGAGGAGGGACGCGTAGACGTTGCATAATAAGGCCGAGGATCCAAAGAATGAATTCAAAATTAGAGAACGACGTTCTGTCTTTTGCCAACCTTGGATCCTGTTTAGATTAGATTCTCGGTTATCGTTTAGGATAAAAATGGAGAACCCCGCTGAGCATGGTTATGAGCGGCGGCATACAATTGCTATCGTAATTTTGCAAAAATTTCTGCTACTTTTACAATAGAATCCGACGAATACTGGAGAAAATATTGTGAAAGCTAGGTTCTATTGTGACTTGGGTATCAAATCCCTCAATTTCTATCCTTCTTTTCCCTTGGTTTGGGAATAACGGCTGGTAGAGGCAAACAGCAATAATTTGCAATGCAATGCAGCTATCCGATTTTCATGGATTTTTTGTTCAATTCTTAGGCTTTAAGAGTCGTAATTCTTTCCTCACGATCTGATCAAAGAAAATGTCAGAGATGGATGGACATTTGATACTCCAGCCCCAGGCATATCAGGAAAGAGGCGAAGAAGCAGGCCCGAAAGAGAGAACGATTGAGTCACAAGAATCTTCAGCGTTGGAAGGTTATCCACGACGCTCTTGGCGCATGGCCTTTGTGGATCTCCAGATCCTTGCTTTACTGCATTCTCAGCGGCTCACGGGATATAGCATCCGCAAGAACCTCAATGCGCGATTCGGGATTTTGATCAGTTTCGGAACTCTTTACCCAAGATTGAAGTTTCTCGAACGCATCCAAGTCCTGAGGTCAATCATCGAGAGCAGATCCCCCCATTCTCCCGGGGTGGTAACTTACGAGCTCACCGAGAAGGGAGCGGATGATTTACGAACGGGCCTTGTTTCCTACCAGAATTCTCTCCGCACGATGCGACAAATTCTGGAAGTCCAAGTAGACGAATCGTCTGACCACTCTGGATTTGCTAATTAGAACCCTTGGTTGATTCAGCTTCGCTAGGCAGGAACTTGATTCAGGGTTCATAATTTTCTTTATTCCACGCTGCAGTCGTTATGGCAACGAGAATTGCGGCAGCAGAGGGCAGACCCTGAACCCGCGCTCTATCTCCCTGAGGAGAACCCCGATTGAACCTCTTCTGGAGGCCCACCGAAGGGAAATTCTACCGCAGTTGGATTGGCGACGGAAAGCACAGCATTTCAGTAGATGCACAAGTAGCTGGATCGGGTTATTCGGCAGCCTTCAAAGTCTCCGAAGACTATTGTGAATTATGGCTCTTTCCTATACATGTTCGGCTGCGCAGGAAAACTGACAATTTCTCGGAGGCGATGACGAGGCGGGCGCTCATCCTGAATCTTTCGAAGAAAGATTTGGAGATCACGAAACAAACCCGTCATGATACCCTAAAGGCCGGGGAGGTTCAGGAAGGACCGGCAGATTTTGTTTGGGTCCGCTACGCGGTGAGAGTAAAGCGGATCTCCAGCGAGGAGGAACTCCGGATTTTGGAATGGCAGAAATCGGCATCTCTAATCCCTGAAAAACAGATCGTGAGAAGACGGGGCACTGCCATCGTGGACAGTGATCATGGCATTCTCCTTGTTTCCAACAGTAGCAGATTGTATCTCCTACCGGGCGGAGGTGCCAAGAAAAGTGAGGATCGGATGGATGCGGCAATTCGTGAGTTGAAAAGCGAAACAGGGTTGGACACGAAGAGCTGTCGTTTCCTTTTCTCCTTTGATGAACCCGAAGACAAAAAACTGCGGAACCTCCACAAGGTCTACTTGATAGAAGCAGAGGGAGAGATTTCACAGGCCACCAAAGAAAAGAAGCATATCGAATACTGGCATGAGGGATCCAAACTTAATCTGAGCAACTCGTCTCGCTTGATTATTGAGAGATACATGCAAGAATTCAAAACAACCGTGGATGGAAAAGAGGCAACTGTCTAAAATTAGGCATGCGGCCATCCTTAGCTCTCTTTTGGATTTCCCCGCACGTTGAGAGGGTTGTGCGGAAACTATTTCGAGCTGATTTGTATACTGTTGTAAAAAGGGAATTTATTGTATAAATCGTCGGCCCAATCCGAGACTGACAGAGATCCAAAAATAGCGGTCTACGGTCTGGGGTTTGTGGGTACATCCATAGCCGCTGCCTGGCTCCGAGCCGGTGCCACTGTAGAAGGTTTCGACATTTCGACAGAGCGGATTGCCAGTTTGAAGAATCCTAGATCCATCGATTTCGAAAAGGCGATCGAAGAAGCTTTTGAAAAAGGTCTGGCTTCTGGCAAGTTGAAGTTGATTTCGTTGGAAGAAAAAGTAAGACCGGAAGCCGACGTGAAATTCATCTGTGTGTCGGTCTACCTTTCGAACGAAGAAAAGCGCGCAGATCTCGACTCCCTCAAAAGCGCGGCAGATTCAGTGGGCAAGACGCTGAAAAATGGCGATGCGGTAATCATCTGCCCTTCAGTTCCACCCGGAACGACTCGCAATGTGGTGATTCCTATTCTGGAAAAAGCAAGCGGGCTATACTCCGACGCTGACTTTGACGTAATCTACAGCCCCGAGAGAATCCTGGTGGGGAGGGCGGTGGAAGACATCGAAGAGCGGTACCCGACGATCATTTCCGGAATAAGCGAGAGAAGCGTCACTCGTGCAGAGTCACTGTTTCGGAAGGTGGCTCAGAAGGGGGTTGTGGTGATGCCCAACCTAGAAACGGCTGAATTCGAAAAACTCGCCGAAGGAGTGTATCGGGACGTGAACATTGCTCTCGCGAATGAACTTGCGATGGCTTGTGATGAGCTTCGCGTAAATTACTGGGCGGTGCGAGAAGCCGCGAATTCACAGCCGTTCTGCAATTTGCATGTCCCGGGGCTCGGTGTTGGGGGAGCCTGCATTCCAGTCTATCCGTGGTTTGCAACCCAGTCTTTGAAAAAGTCTGCCTCCAGATTAGTCAGTGATGCGAGAGAAATTAACGACTCCATGGTAGAGTACCTCGTTTCATCTCTCGAGACAAATTTTCATCTGAACGACAAAACCCGAATTACCATTCTCGGCTTGGCGTTTCGAGGTGGTGTGGCTGATTCGAGAATGTCGATCACCTACCGGTTGGTCGAGCTTCTCCGTGAGAAGGGCATTACACAGCTTCTGGTACACGATCCGCTGATTCGAACGGACACAAGGTTGGGGAGCTTGCTCACAAACGATCTTGGAAAAGCTTTGGCCGAGGCGGACCTCGTCATAATCTCGACGGATCACAAGGTCTATGCGGAGTATCCCTGGGATACTCTTCCGAACAGAGTTTCCAATCTGAAGGTGATCGATTGCAAAGGGCTCCTCTTGGGAAAAAAGTATCACACCATAGTGATCTACGGCTTGGGGTACGGAAACGACAAGAGCCCAAAAATTTACGAGTCACAGGCCTAATCCTTTGGTTAGAGCTTGAAATCTGCCGTTGCCCTAACTGCTATCCAGAGGGAATTTAGTGCTCTTTCAAAAGTATTGTAAAGAGAAGCAACCTTCGGTCCGGTAGCTGCTCTTCGTCAAAGCGAGACTCGGTTATCTCAAAAGTGTTGTTTACAAGGGATCCCGTCTTTGTTACGAATTTCGCTGGCTTTACCTGGCCCTTTCGAATTCGGCCGAGACTTCGAAGTATCTCGAGTTTTTCAAAATCGTCTCTCGCTTGGCCACTTATCTTGTAACCAGACTCAATCTCTTCAATTTGAAGCACGCCGAGTCGAGGTATTACAGCTTCTCCTATGAGTGCGCCATAGGGCGACATCAAATTATTTTTGACGCTTCGACTTTTCCTCGCTTAAAAGATAGTCGTCATTTCTGAAAAATAGAAAGGTGTTGGGGGCTGTATCTGACCCAGATCGAAGATGACCATTTAGCCTTCGTCGATCGAAAAGATAGCCGTTGCTTAGAGCAGGAAAGTTTGGACCTTAGGACCCGAGAGCCAAATATTTTGTTAATTCATGAGAAAAGTAACCAAATTACCCAAATTATTCCAAGTACGAAGTACAATTTACGAAAAGGTTATCTATAAGTGGCTACCATGATTTGGGCTATCCTAGACGGCCCAAGATTCGCGAATCTCGGGTAATGTGGTACGCGTGAGGCAAGTTCGCGAACGTGGCGAACCTCTGCAGAAACTCACGTTATCCCCACTCTAGGTCGTTTCTTACTTTTTTCCTCTGTAGTTCCTCCCTTTGAGTAAAGGAGTGAAAAGTGTAGCTTGGGAATTTCCCTGAATTTGTTAACTTTGTAAATTCTGAAATACCTTTCCCGCTAGTTGGAGGTATTCTCGATATGATCTGTCCTCTGGATCACGAAGATGTCGACTACCGATTTGGGGCAGCTCATATAGCAGAAGGTATGGTTCTGAGAATCTGTCCTAAGTGTGGAATTGTCTTTGTACCTAATGTTCGAGTGGAACAAAATGAAGTGGAAGAAGTCTCTCCCTCATCTTCAATATCCGAGGCGTCTTCAGAAAGACAAATTTTGAAATGGCCTTAGCTTCGTAGGCTTTCTCTTTTTCAAAAATCTACTAATTCCCCACGCCGTCCATTGCGGATATGGTCTAGTGTTGTTTAAGAGAGATGGCTCTGAAAGTCTCCCACGAAAAAATTCCCACGGCAAGGAGGTTCATGGAAAGTGCAAACAGGTATTCGCTGGACAGGGAGGATGCCCTAAAGACTGTCAGAGTCAGAAATAGGGACATCAAAAAAATCGCGAGGAAAGTTGTTTGAAAGGGTATTATCGAACTGCGAATTCGGAGCATGTTTTCGAAGAGTAAACGATCTACCACATAGCCTCCAGGTCCTTCCTTTACAAGGCCATCCTCTACTAGTTTTCGAATATGATAGTGAGCGACGGAAGGGGAGCTCAGGCCCAATCCGTTCTGTACTTCGTGAACTCCAACTGGCTTTCCAGCCTGCCTGAAGAGATACCGATACACTCGCAGAGTAGTTCCGCTCAAACCGGCGGTGTTTGAAGGAAGCACTTGTCAATGACCGAATTTTTGAAAGTCAGAGGGATGTAATATTGTGTGTCGATCCGAAGTAGCGACTGATCATCTCATAGCGAGTTCAACCTGTCTCGACATCAAGCAGAACCCTCAAGTTTCTCGAATAGTTGGAAAGTCGTCGCTTCCTCCATTCTAAAACGTAGAATCTTATTGATCGTGGTAATTTCTTATCGCGGACGAAAAAGTTGCTAGAAGAGCTTACCGAGTATCGAAAAAAGATTTTGATTGGCGCTATAACAGCCGTACTAATTGTATCAGGTATAGCTGCTTCCGCAACATGGTTTGAACCCAGCCTTGGGGGAAGCTCTGGCCACAGTTCCACATCGGATAGCACCGGAGCTCAACTTATCGTAGAGTTGACTGATCCTGCTATAGTGCCGAACGGAACGACCTCACTCAATTTGACATATTCTCAAATCGTTTTGACAGCCGCAGGTTCTTCTGGAACCTCGCAGTCGATCTCTCTGGTCGCCGGGACAGACTCTTCCGTGAACCTGCTGTCGCTTCAAAATACCTCTCAAACGATTGCATTGGGGGAGCTTTCGACAAGTTATCAGGTCCTCTCTGCAAGTTTTCTTGTTTCGGCTGTTTCCATGGCGATCAACGGCACGACCTACCCCGTGGCCCTTGCTACGGGTGGGAACACACTCCCGGTAGATCTGGCCGACCCGTCACAGCTCAACGGCACGAGTAACGTGCTTCTTTTGGATCTAAGCCCTACGATCATCAACTCTTCCGTTGGATATCAGTTCGTGCCGGCATCACTCGCGGTCTTCAAGCCGGAATCAGAAATTACAAGTAGCGAGGGACACTTGGGATCTACTCAAGAACTAAGCGAGCTCGATCGAGGAAATCTGCATCACAACAAGGGAAGTATCTCGGCGGATCTTCTATCGATGTCTGTTTCTGGGGATATTACGACGATGAATATTCAGGTTACGAACACTGG
>JASHXQ010000178.1 GCA_030043455.1 Nitrososphaerales archaeon
ACTCTGGAGCCTTGTCTTGATCCTTTTTCTCGTCCCACTGACATTCCAGTTCGCCGCTTTGCAATTCGTTTTTCTTACCGTCCTGGGCTTTACGATTCTCTCTCTATCATTGACGAGGATGGCGAACTATTTTTTCCGGGCTGTGAAGATTTAGGGAAAGGGTGCTCCGGATCCATAGTGAGTAGACAGCGATGTCTAATGATCGGTTCACTTCATTTTGTGATTTCCCTGCGATCGTATTGAATAAGTATATACGACATTTCGGCCATTTTTACGATGTTAGGTCTATTTAGTCATGTCAACGCCCCAGCCTGCTACTTCTTCGCCTCCGGATCAGGACGACACCTCGGGAGACAATCCCGATATTCGCCAGCAAGTGGATCAGGGACGAGGGTTTCTCAAGAAACTCCAGATGATGGTCCCGGGCCTCCGAGGCTACAGATCCAAAGAGGACATCCGGGTGGCCGACGACATGCTAAGAAATCAGGTGGCGGACAAGATCGATCTCGCCAAATCCAATCTGGAAAATGTAAGGAAGCAAATGGTCCTCGCAAGCGATTTCACCAATTTGACTTCCGTAGGGTCTTTGATTTCCCAGTTCCAGCAGTTCAGTGGGGAAGTGCGACATTCCCAACAGGGTTATTCTGGATTTGCGGCTAGTTTTTCCTTTGATGATGCCCGCTTGAATAAGTTGTACGAGTATGATTATGCATTTGTGAATGCTGGTATCGCGCTCCTCAACAACTCGATGCCGCCGATGCTCGCCTATGATCCCTCAAATCCGGCGTCGGTACAGCCGCAATTGCAGAAGCTCCAGAGCTTGGTTTCGGATTTCAAGATAAAGTGGGAACAAAGGATCGAGGCCGTGGAGAACATCCTTCAGGCTCACTAGGCACCATTGCATCTCTGAAAATTAATTGTGATAAAAAATGGTATTTGGAAAGAAATCCTCCGGTGACACGACCAACACGGCCAACCCCGGATCGGGCGGGAGCGTTATGGGCTCTACGACCATTGCCTGGGACGACGCGCAGAAGCAGGGTAACGTCATGTGGAAGGTTCCTCGCTTGATCCGGCTAAATGACAACATCGTCGTGCGAGAAGACGAGATCGCCGTCTTTTACAGAGACGGAAAGGTTCTCACCTATTTTGATCAGCCAAATCGTTACGCTCTAACTGATTTCAACGCCCCTGTCGTCGGGAGCTTACTGAAATTCTTCACAGGAGTCCAGCAGCAGGCAGAGGTTTACTACCTGCAAAAGAGGTTCATGGACGGGAAATTTGGATCGACCCAGCCGTATCAATTTACTGACGTGACTTTTGGTATCGTTAATCTTCGCGTATTCGGAGAATACCGGTGGCGAGTTTCTTCCCCGGAGAATTTCATCAACCAGTTTGTGGGGACTTTCAGTGCGGAGACCTCGGCCGATGTGGAAACGAGATTGCGCGAGCAGATGCTGATCCTAGTCTATAACGCGCTGGGGAAGATGAAGGCCCAGGGCATGAAGGTAACCGACCTCGCGGGAAATCTGACCAATTTAGAGCAGGTGATCCTCGCGACCTCCCCGGATAACTTTGGGCAGTACGGTGTGGAGATCAATAAAATTTCTGGACTAACGATCAGCCTTCCAGACGAGGTGCAGAAGGCGATTGATACTCGGTCACAGATGGGAGTTTTGGGTGTCAACTATATGCAATACCAGGCAGGTCAGGCGATGACCGAGGCAGCTCGGAACCCCGGTGGAGGGGCCGCAGCTACAGGGGTAGGTCTGGGCGCCGGTGTGGGACTCGGCTACGCCGTGGGCGGACAATTTGCTCAAGGAATGATGGGAGGCCAGCAGCCCACCAAGACGTGCATCAACTGTGGATCAGTTATCCCGGCGGGAAACGCGTTCTGTCCCAATTGCGGTGCGAGCCAGACACAAGCCCCGGCCCAAAAGCCTCAAGGTCAGCAGTCTCAGCAACAGCAGACCGGTCAGGCAAAGCAGACATTTTGCGCAAACTGCGGTACGCCACTGTCGCCTGGACAAAAATTCTGTTCTAACTGCGGAACTCCAGTGGCCCAGGCTTCGGATGAGAAGATCTGTCCCAAGTGTGGGGCAACGGTTAAGGCATCGATGAAGTTCTGTCCTAATTGTGGTAACCAGTTCTAGCCTTCGGGCGTCCACACCTCGATTCATCGATGAAGGCAAGGATCTTTCCACCCCCAAGAATGTTTTTGTCGCGGGCAGTTCTTCAGGCTGATTAGCTGCGAATAACCTCTGGCAATATGTGCTTCGCGAATAATCTGAAGAAAGTTCACGAGATGGAATAAGGACCCAAGATCGATATTTAGAGCGTCTACCGGACGGGGGTCTCTAGACCAGCTCACTCTGGCCGAGCGCCTCAAACTCGTAGCAAGTGTTGCACTCCAAGTCGAAACGATCGGTGCGCTCGTTCAACCGGAAATATCCGGTCTCGCGAGAGCTAATCTCGCGGCCGCACCGGACGCATCGGTTCAGCGACACTACCATGTTCATATGGCCAGAGCTTAGGGCGGAAAAACCGATTAATGTCTTTACTATTAATTGTCCCAGTTTCTATATAGCGCTCTATCGAATATTTTGAAAACTGATTGCCTCAAGCTGGGTGAAGAAACTTCTAGATCATTCGGCGAATATTGACTGTTCTAGATTAGGCGAGCGATGTTTTTTTGATATTGTCATCCGTTCGTTGATGGCGAAAGCTAAATAGAAGAAATGCCTCTGAAATTTTGATTTCGGCCAGTGTTGGGAGAAGGAAGAGCTTGAGCAACTCATCCGTTCAGGACAACATACTACTGGGAACTTCCGGGTGGTCGTACAAAGAGTGGGAGAAAGTTTTCTATCCAGATTCCAAGACTCCAAAGCTTTCCTATTATTCCTCGATTTTTCCCACTGCTGAGATTGATTCATCGTTTTACGCGTATCCCAATAGAGGGCTAGTGACCGGATGGGCGAGAAACACCCCGCCCAACTTTCAATTTTCCGCGAAGATTCCCAAGGTGATCACTCACGACAAAAAGCTAGACCTTGAGCAAGGCGTGGAGCTAGATCTCGAAAAATTCACCGACGTACTTGCTCCCCTAAAGGATGCCAAGAAACTCGGGCCTCTACTGATTCAGTTGCCTCCTAGTTTTACTTTCAGAGAGATTGATAGACTGGGAGCTTTCTGCGAAATACTGCCCAAGGATTACTCGTTTGCCGTGGAGTTCCGACATCTTTCTTGGCTCGAAGATCCGCGGAGTGTGGACGGACTTCTGCGCAAGTACAAAGTCGCCACTACTATCGTGGACGAGCCATTGCTTCCAATCGATCTGAGTACTACAACTGATTTCGCCTTCGTAAGATGGCACGGAAAGGGACGGAGAGTATGGTACAATTACGAATACCCCTCCGAGGAACTCGATCCTTGGATCGGCAGGGTTAAAGATGTTTCAAAGAAAGTCAAAAAAGTCTATGGTTACTTCAACAATCACTTTCACGGGTCAGCTGTCTTCAATTCTCTGGAAATGTTAGAGAAGCTCGCCCTCGCGAGCACTACCCAAAAAGAAACTTTGGATCGAATGATCAAGGTCAGATCAGGGGAGATGAATTTGGAGGGGCAAACGACCCTTTTATGATCTGTTCATCTCCTCACTGAAAGCTTAATCAAATTCAAAAACTACCCTCCTTTCTCGAATCAGAACAGGAGGAAAGGCATTTTTTGGAATACAAATGGAGAGCACTTTCGGTTACTTCAGTCGGCGCGCTCATGGCTGCCGTCGACAGTACGGTAGTGTTGCTCGCTCTCTTTCCGATGGCCTCGGATCTTCACTCGGATTTTGTCACGATGATCTGGGTCATCATAGCCTATCTGCTCGTAAACACCGCTCTCGTACTCAGTTTCGGCCGGTTGGCCGACATGTACGGGAGGAAGCTGATGTACAACATTGGCTTCGTTGTCTTCACGATTGGCTCCGCACTCTGTGGCTTTGCTCCCAACGGCCTCTCGCTTGTGGGCTTTCGGGTGGTCCAAGGTCTCGGGGCTGCGCTGCTTACTTCCAATTCCTTCGCGATTCTTTCAGAAGCCTTTCCACGCAACGAGACTGGCCGGGCTTTTGGCCTGATGAGCATTGTCTGGGGGGTCGGGTCAGTAGTCGGAATCCTACTCGGGGGAGTTATCATCACCTATACTACCTGGCGGCTGATCTTCTTGATCAACGTGCCGATCGGGATCATCGCCACCATTCTAGCGTACAAAGTGCTGCGTAAGATTCCCCCTCAAGGCAAAAGAGGATCTTTCGACCTGCCTGCCGCAGTTACCTTCACGGCGGGCCTTCTTTCTCTTCTTTTGGGCGTGTCCTGGGGTCTGCTCTATTCGTGGCATGACGCGGTGACGCTGGGAGCTCTCGCCCTCTCTCCAGTGTTCTTCGGAGTATTTGTCCTGTGGGAGACTAAATATAGCAAGAGTCCGATCTTGGATTTCGAGTTTTTCAGGAATCGGAATTTCACATTCTCCGTAGTCGCGGCCTTTCTACAATTTCTCGCGATCTTCAGCGTGAACTTTCTGCTGATCTTCTACTTTGAGGGAGTCAGTGGTCTCTCGGCGCTCGAGGCTTCGTATCTTATCATTCCCTTCGCGGCGGCTTCTGCGATCGTGGGACCAATTGGAGGAGCTCTCTCCGACAAGGTTGGGTTTAGAGCGATCTCCGCAATTGGCCTCGCTCTGACAGGAGTCGCACTCTTTCTATTTACCCGACTTACGGTTAGCACACCACTAGTAGAGATTGGTGCCATCGAAACTCTCTCCGGGGTCGGCCTCGCCTTTTTCTGGCCGTCTAACACCAGCGCCATCATGTCTTCCACTCCTCCCGCGAAATTCGGAGTGGGGTCGGGGATCATGAATACTTTCAGAAACACAGGGATGATCCTGAGTTTTGCTCTTTCGCTAACTGCAGCTACCTCGGTCATTCCACCGGCGGTTGTCTATTCGCTCTTCATCGGCAACCTTAGCGGAAAGCTTTCTCCGGCTCTTGCAAACTCTTACCTTTCCGGCGAAAGTTTTGCTTTCGAGATCTCGACCGGGATCATTCTGCTGGGCTTGGTTTTTGCAAGCCTCGCGGGACGCAAGAAATCGATCCCCCAGCCGCAAGGAGAGCCCGTGAAGGCAACGACAGCTTGAGAGGCTTCACAATGATTCACACCTAAAGATTAGATCGAATAGACCCTCCATAAGATAAATATCCAAATTTGACGTTTGCTTCAGACCAATCGTCGAATGACCGACTCTCACTCCAAAGACTCCAAGCTGGCCTCTCAAAGCACTATTACTGAAGAGGAGCGTGAGAGAAAAAAGCGCAAACTTTTGCTCGAATGGCAAAAGCTGGAGAGCACCAAATCCATCAAGACAGAACTAGACGATTTCATCGACCGGGAGACCCGCTCTATAGGACGGAGGTTAGAGTCTCAGGCGGAACTGTATTCTCCAAAATGCATCACCTGTGGCGGCGTCGGGAGGCATCTCAGGGTGGACTGCGCCGGTGTAAACTGGACCAGAGTTGTCCAAGCTTCCTGAAGAGCAAGTTGTTTTCCTTGTAACCAGTTTTCATAAGCCTGGATCTTTAGGGCATGACGTATACGATTCTTTTACGACAATAATTTTTCTGAGGCGATGACATTCTAACACCAGTCGTCCACCACGAGAGTTCTCGGGCGCTCGTGAGCCGCTGGAAGCAGTCTACGGCTAATAATTGTAAACAGAATTAAACGACTAAAGAGAAAGATGGAGAAAAAAAGGAAGGGGGAGTGGGAGGTCCATCCCACTTGCCTTAGACTACCCTCTCTAGCCGGCATTCATGGTAAGGGTATTCGTAGCGCCGCTGTAGGTGCCGATCTGAGTGGTGGATGATCCATTCCCCTGCGGGATGCATTGCAGGACGTCGTAGATGGCGAAGGTC